>CAVBQN010000187.1:0-2006 GCA_963597545.1 Fusicatenibacter saccharivorans | reverse complement strand
GTATGTTAGAAAATGGCTTATCTGAAACAGGAGAACTGAGTCGAAGGATCTAAGCACCGCGGAGTATCAATAATGGCGAGGCCCGAAGGTGGCATTTCAGTCACCAGTCACTAGTCACTCGAGGCTACTAATCCCTAGCTACCAGTCACTAGCTCTCCTCATCCCAGCTTTCAAACTTCAGGGCACGCCCCACGAGCGAACCCTGTTTCCTTAAACCTTTCTTTAATGACAATTCTCAAAGAATGTTGTAAAATGGAAGTCAGTATGACAGGAAATGCATTTTTATACCTTTATATATAGTTTCAGGTCAATATGGCTTCAAGTAAAGAAAAGAGGAATCCTATGAAATCCAATAAACTGACGTCTCTTCTCTGCGCGCTGGCTCTGACAGGGGCAGTGCTGCCGCTTTCTATGGCAGAAGCTGCAGAGCCTGCTCCGGCGGCTCCGGTGGCAGCTCAGGAAGCACCTGCTGAAAGTGTGAACTACACCGATGCCCTGCTGAAGGGGCTGTCTTTGACGCTGCCTGATGTCCAGAGCGCGGTCGAGTCCGGCACGTTCAAGAACCTTTCGCCGGAAGCGCCAAAGCCTGCGGAACCAGAGCCCGCTCCGCTGCCCGAACCGGAACCAGAGCCCGAGCCGGAGCCGGAACCGGAACCGGAGCCTGCCCCGGCTCCGGCGGCGAAGTATACCGCAGACCAGGGGAGTGCAGCCGCTGAAATCGGATCCGATGGTGCGTATGACGGCATGACCTACCATTCCGACAAAGCGGATGAGAATGCGCTCCGCGTTTCCATGGCATACATCACCGCGAAGGGCGATACCATCACGAAGTCCGGTGATACTTCGAGTGCAGAAAGCAGTGACCTTTACGGGATGAATGCAGCGCTGCTCGTGACCCATGGCGGACACGGTGCTTTCACGGATGCGAAGATTTCCAGCACAGGAAACGGCGCGACGGGTGCCTATGGCTACAGCAAGGGCACGTACATCAATCTGACGAATGCAGAGGTTTCCACCACGGGCGCGCAGGCAGCGGGCGTCGAAGTCTCCCAGCGTGCGATGATGAAGGTGCAGGACTCGACAGTTTCCACGACAGGAAATCAGTCGGCAGCGATCCGTATTTCTAAAAACGGCGGCATTCTTCTCACCGAAAACTCTGCCTTCACCGCTTCCGGTGCCAATGCACACGGGATCTATACCCAGGGTGATGTGACCGTCACAGGCGGGACTGTCAAGGCGGAAAAGACCAAGGCAGCCGTCATCAAGAATATCAGCTCCATCACGCTCGATGGAGCGACGCTCGAAGGCAATGAGACCGGCTCGCTTCCTTACAATATCGTCATGTACTCGGATGCCGATGCGATCGGTGTCACGGGGACACAGCAGTTCGAGGCGAATCATGCAAGCCTCATCTCTCATAAGGGCGGCATGTTCTATGTGACCGGCACCCACTGCCGCATCACGCTGAAGGACAGCACGCTCACGCAGGATGAAGCATCGCCTGTCTTTACCATCACAGGCAATGACGGCGGCTACGGCTGGGGCGATCCTGGCGCGAACGGCGGTCACGCGGAAGTCATCCTGTCGCATCAGATCCTGAATGGCGACATTCTCCTCGATACCATCTCGGATATCAATCTCAATATCAAAGACCAGTCCACATGGACCGGCGCGATCACTATCGCTCCGAATGCCCAGGAGGGCGCTCCGTACAAGACCAATGCCGATGTCTTCATCGCCGAAGGCTCTACATGGAACCTGACGGCAGACTCTGAGGTCACCAGCCTCTTCAATCTGGGGACGATCCAGTACAACGGACACACCATCACACTCGCTGATGGGACAGTCATGAAGGAATAAACTTGCAAAAAGAAGATCACGCGATGCGCGAAAGGCGCATGGCGTGATTTTTTTATTTGAGACTGAAGTTTGAAAGCAGAGATTGGGTTCGGGGTTCAGGTTGATGGGTTCAAGGTTGTGGTGGCAGCTTCGCTGCAAAATATATA
>CAVBQN010000186.1:0-2038 GCA_963597545.1 Fusicatenibacter saccharivorans | reverse complement strand
AATATCGATAGCATCGGACTATTCAACATAGCACGCTATACCGCTGGCATGCCCCTATTGCCTTCGGCACTTCCCCCGAAGGGGGAAGCAAGTCGCTATGACGCTCATTCTGACTGCATCTGTATGTCGATTGAAAGTCCTCTTAATCGAAATACGCAATAATAGTGGCTGGTGACTGAGATCTTCTCGGTCATTCATCTTTCATACCATGTCTGCCCTATCCGCCTCTTCGGGACACCTGCCCTAGAGGGGAGGGATGATGATACGAGGGAAGCCTGCTGTCAAGAGACTTTCTGGCATCGCCATTATTTATACTGCGGCAAAGCCGCCACTACAATCCTGAACCCTGAACCCTTTGAACCCTTTGAACCTTTTGAACCCTGAACCTTGAACCCTGATAGGAGCATCTATGACCATATACGGACCCCATAAAGCCTCTCTCAAAGCTGTCATGGACAGCTTTGCGCGGGGCATCCGCGCCTACAGCGAGAAAGAAAAAGAGAAGACGGGAGAGATGCTTTACGAGCATCTCTCGTATCGCCTGAAAGCAGAAGACAGCATGAAGGAGAAGCTCACGCGGAAAGGATTTCCCCTCACCGCTGAATCTGCCTTCTATGCCGTGAAGGACGCCATCGGATTCCGCATGGTATGCCGTTTCGTGGATGACATTTATGAAAATGTTTCCCGCTTAAAGGCTCTTCCCGGCGTCGTTGTCGTCAAGGAAAAGGACTATATCAAAAACGTCAAGCCCAATGGCTACCGCAGCTACCATATGATCCTGGATGTCACCGCTCCCTATGAGGATGCGAGAGGCAGAGATCCGGGGCATTTCTTCATCGAGATCCAGCTGCGCACCATTGCGATGGACTCCTGGGCGGCGCTCGAGCATGAAATGAAGTACAAGCACGAGGTGGAAAATGCTGCGCTCATCAGTCGCGAGCTCAAGCGCTGCGCCGATGAGCTTGCTTCCTGTGACCTCTCCATGCAGACGATCCGGAATCTGATAAGGAAGACATGACTGGTAGCTGGTGACTAGTCCCTAGTCACTAGTCACCAGTCCCTAGTCACTTCTATCCCCTAATCCCCACCCTCTTATATTTTCTACTGAGGTCAAATCTATGAAGATCCTGCTTGCTGAAGATGAAAAAGCATTATCTGATGCCGAAGTCGCGGTGCTCCGTCACTTCGGCTATGAGGTCGATGCGGCCTATGACGGACTGTCTGCCTGGCAGATGGCGGAGCGCGAAGCGTATGACTGCATCGTCCTTGATATTATGATGCCGAAAATGGATGGCATCGAAGTCCTTGCCAAGCTCCGCAGGAGCGGCAGCACGGTGCCGATCATCATGCTCACCGCGAAGACCGAGGTCGATGACCGCATCGCAGGTCTTGATGCGGGGGCAGATGATTACCTGACGAAGCCCTTCGCGATGGGCGAATTTCTGGCGCGTATCCGCTCGATGACACGCCGCGCGAATGCCTTCACCCCTGCCGTCCTTTCGGCAGGCGGCGTCACGCTCAATGTCGAAGAGCAGGAGCTCTCGGCGGAGAGCGCGATCCGTCTTGGCAGCAAGGAGACAAAGCTCATGAAGTATTTCATGATGAATGCCGGCAAAGCACTCACACAGGAGGAGATCCTGCGCTACGTGTGGAGCGATGAGCCTGACGTACCGGCAGATATCGTGTGGATGTATATTTCCTTCCTGAAAGAAAAGCTCGCCGCCGTCCGAGGCAAGGCCGTGATCGAAGGGGAGAAGGAAGGCCCTTTCGTGCTGCGTGCAATGAGGGACTAGGGACTGGTGACTAAGGATGGGGACTAGTGGCTGGTAGCTAGGGATTAGGAGTCTCGAGTGACTGGGTGACTGGTGACTAAGAGACTAGGAGACTCAGAGACATCAGATTCCCGTATCGTCATCCCGAGCGCAGCCGAGGGATCTTTCTTGGGAAACACTGATTAAATCGTTGTCAGATTTTACTCTTGAATTTTTATGCATAGCGAGGAATAACCTGACGCGAATAGCGAGCTATTTAAGGAAGG
>CAVBQN010000185.1:0-2045 GCA_963597545.1 Fusicatenibacter saccharivorans | reverse complement strand
GCAAAGTAAAAAGGGGCTGTGAAGAAATGAGGATTCATTTCTTCACAGCCCCTTCCTGCAAGCTATTTCACGATGCGAATCGAGAAATAATTTTTCTTTCCTTTTTTGATGATGATGAACTGGCCATTCGTATTCGGATGCGCGGAGATCACGGCTTCCGTATCCTTCACTTGGATACCATTCACGCGGATCGCGCCATTCTTCACATCTTCTCTGGCCTGCCGCTTGGACTTCTCTACGCCGCCTTCGACGAGTGCTTCGATGATATTGATGCTCTCTTCATGCACTTCGCCGCCCTTGGTATTGCGGAAAGCACCTTCGATCTCCTCGCCGGAGAGTTCCTCGATATGACCGGAGAAGAGTGCCTGCGTGACCTTCTCTGCCTGCGAAAGACCTGCCTCGCCGTGAACGAAGCGGGTGACCTCCTCTGCGAGCTTTCTCTGCGCGTTTCTATGCTCCGGATGCTCTGCGACTTCGGTCTCGAGCGCATCGATCTCCTCCTTCGAAAGGAAGGTGAAATACTTCAGGTACTTCACGACATCGCGGTCATCCTGATTGAACCAGAACTGATAGAATTCATAAGGCGAGGTCTTCTTCGGATCCAGCCATACGGCGCCGCCCGCCGTCTTGCCGAATTTCGTGCCGTCTGCCTTCAGCATCAGCGGGATGGTGAGGCCGTAGGCATCGTGCTTGTCCTCCATCTTGCGGATAAGATCGACACCGTTCGTGATATTGCCCCACTGGTCCGAACCGCCGATCTGCAGCTGCACATCGTATTTATCATAGAGCATCTTGAAATCGATGGACTGCAGGATCTGATAAGAGAATTCCGTGAAGGAGATCCCCGTATCGAGGCGAGATGCCACGACATCCTTGGCGAGCATCGTATTGATATTGAAAAGCTTGCCATAGTCACGAAGGAAATCCAAAAGGGAGATCTGCGACAGCCAGTCATAGTTATTCACCATCGTGAAGCCGTCATCTCCAAAGAGCCGCTTCATCTGGTTCGTCAGACATTCCGCATTGTGCTTGACCTGCTCCGCCGACTGGAGCACACGCTCCGTCTTACGGCCGGACGGATCGCCGATTGAGCCCGTGCCGCCGCCGATGACGATGACCGGATGATGCCCCGCCAGCTGGAAACGCTTCAGGATCATGAACGGGATCAGGTGCCCGATGTGCATGCTGTCCCCCGTCGGATCGATCCCGCAGTAGAGAGAAATCGATTTCTCTCCCACCAGCTTGTATAAACCCTCTTCGTCAGTCTGCTGATTCACAGCCCCGCGCCATTTCAGTTCGTCGATGATATTCATTCCTGCACCTCATTATAAATATAGTCTATGGCTACCATATTACCATAAATAAGGGGAAAAGGGAATGGAAAGAGGGAACGGGTTCAGGGTTCGGGGTTCAGGGTTAGCCCGTGGGGCGGGGCGCCCTTTGACTCCGTATGAAAGCTTCGCTTGAATGAGAAATTAGAAATGCGAAATGGTGGTGCGGCGCCAGATCCTTCGACTCAGTTCTCACTGTTCCGCCTTTACATGATCGAACATCCGACATTTCACTCCGCTCAGGATGACGAAATGCGCCGCGAAGCATAAATAATGGCGATGCCATGAGCTGGCATGCCAGTCACTAGTCACCAGTCACTTGCGACACCTAATCCCTAGCTACTCATCCCTGCTTTCAAACTTTCTGGGGGTATCCCTTTCCCGTATCGTCATCCCGAGCGTAGCCGAGGGATCTTTCTAGGGAAACACTGATTCAATCGTTGTCAGATTTTACTCTTGAATCTTTATGCATAGCAAGGAATAACCTGACGAGAATAGCGAGCTATTTAAGGAAGGTTATGACGAAGCTATGTATAAAAATTCTTGTAAAATCTGACTCTGCGATTTAATCAGCGTTTCCCTTACACTGCGGTCAGTATCACATAAGCACCGGTACGGAAACAACGCCTTGGTGCTACGTATTTCTGCTTTCACACATCCTTCGTTTAGCGGTCTGCAAGAAAGATTTCTCGCTTCGCTCGAAATGACGATACG
>CAVBQN010000184.1:0-2096 GCA_963597545.1 Fusicatenibacter saccharivorans | reverse complement strand
TCACTCCTATGAGAGCTGCAAGTCCCCCGCGGCAGATGGAACGCGAAAATGAGAGGATCGTTATTTCACATCGCCTTTTTGATTGCCCTTCGCCGGAAAACAGATGCGGTAAGCTCCGAAAGGTGCATCCCTTTTCATGACTCTCAGCTGCCCTCTACGAATCCCATTTTCTTCGCATTTTTGTGAAGCTCTGCAAATCCTGCACCGGTGTCTGCTTCTTCTGCGATGCTGACGCAGTTGTCCGCGATACGGCTCAGGTTGTAGAGAAGGTCGGAGAAGTATGGTGTCATATGGGCATGGCACTCGCCTGCTTTCACACGCTTCAAATGTGCCTTATTGCAGCGTCTCTCCGAGCGGCGCATCTGATCCGTGTCCCTGAATATATCGTTCACCATCTCTTTGGAGCCTGTTTTCACGGCTTCGACAGAGCGCGAGAGAAGCGACTGGGCAAGTGTGATGCACTTCACGATTTCTTCATTGGCTGCCGAGGAGAACACGCTGTTCTGCGCGACCACCTGCCGGCAGATCTCATCCATATCCCTGCATCGCTCCGCCATGCGTTGGATATTATTCGTGACGAAGAGAAGCCTCGCCGTTTCCTCCGACTGCTGCTCGGTCAGATAGCCGCCGGAAAGCAGCTTGGTGATGTACTCGGTGACTCGTCCCTGCAGCTGTTCCAGGATCATCAGATCCTCTTGAAAGGCCTCATAATCCTTGGCGGTTCGCTGGCTGTCAAGGACGAGCTTCAGCTGGTTCAGCGTCCGGTCAGCCAGTCCGACCAAGCGCTCAAGCTCCAAAGAGACGAGGTACATGGCAGCGGCCGGCTTATCGAGCAGATTGTTATCCAGATATTGCGGCTCATAGGCGGCCTTGAGGTTCTTGTCTTCCCCGCGGATGATGGCTTTGACGATCTTGACCATGACAGGGATGAATGGCAGCCATGCCAGCGTACATACGACATTGAAAGTCGTATGTGCATTGGCGATCTGACGGGAAATGACATCGATCTCACGGCCGTTCGGCGAGATGTACTGCACGAACTGTGTAAAGAGCGGAATGATGCACAGGCAGACCAGACTGCCGCTGATATTGAAAATGCTGTGCGCGATCGCGGTGCGCTGCGCATTTTTCGTCTGCCCGATCGATGCCAGAATGGCGGTGATCGTCGTACCGATGTTATCTCCCAGAAGGATCGGGATCGCACCGGTAAGACCGATGACACTGCTGACGCCATCCGCTGCCGGCTGGGCCGCAAAATTCTGCAGCACGGCGATCGTAGCCGAGCTGCTCTGTACTACCAGCGTCATCACGCCGCCGAGGAGTACGCCCAAGACCGGTGTCGAAGAGACTTCTGCCATCAGGTCGACAAAGACGCTGCTGCCTGCGAGCGGCTTCATCACATGTCCCATGATCTCGATCCCTTCAAAGAGCAGTCCGAAAGAGAAGATGACCATGCCGATATTCTTCAGCTTCTCTGTCTTGCCGACAAACTGCAGCATGAAGCCGATGAAAATGATGGGATAAATGTAGTCGCTGAGCTTGAATGCCAGTAGCTGTGCTGTCATCGTGGTCCCGATGTTCGCACCGAAGATGACGGAGATCGCCTGCGGCAGTGTCATCAGTCCGGCACTGACGAAGCCAATCGCCATGACGGTGGTCGCCGAGCTGCTCTGCAGGACTGCCGTCACCAGCGCTCCGGCGAGCGCCCCCATGATTGGATTCTTTGTCAAAAAGCTGAGGATCTTTTTCATGCGCTCCCCGGCAGTTTTCTGCAGGGCATCACTCATCGTATTCATGCCGTACAGGAAAAGCGCCAGGCCGCCGATCAGGCCAAAGCAGATCTTGACTGTTTCATTCATTCCGTGCTCCTCCCAAGGAAACACGGACTCCATCGTCTTGCGCTGCAATCAGCGTTTCCTTACCTATATGAACCTTGGGAAACGCTGATTCAATCGCAGAGTCGAATTTCATATGGATTTTTATACATGACTTCGTCATCATCTTCCTTAAATAGCTTGCTATTCGCGTCAGATGATTCCTCGCTCTGTATAAAAATCCAAGAATGAAATCTGACAACGATTTAATCAGTGTTTCCC
>CAVBQN010000183.1:0-2127 GCA_963597545.1 Fusicatenibacter saccharivorans | reverse complement strand
GGCATGAGGATACGGGATGGCGACAGATTGGCTTCTTTGCAGACGCCGATGATGACTGGAATGAGGCAGGCTGTGGTACCGGTATTCGAGAGGAATGCCGACATGACAGCTGCGATGATCATGACGCCGATCATCAGCTTCGTCTCACTGGTGCCGAAGACTTTGACGATACGGGCGCCGATATCCTGCGCCAGGCCCGTATAGAACATCGCAGCCCCGACGACGAACATGCCGCCGAAAAGTACGACGGTAGAATCAGCGAGGCCAAGGAATACTTCCTTCAGCGGTACCAGCCCGAGCAGCCAGCAGCAAACAGCAGAAGCGATCGAAGTGACCGCCAGCGGAATCTTTTCGGTGACGAAAAGAATAGCGACGACAAGCAGAAGCAGCAGACATTTCACTGCTGGATCCATCGCGATTAAGAAATCCATAACGTTCTTACATCCTCCTATGGGTGTGAATTTGGGGAAGGAATCTAGGGAAACACTGATTCAATCGTTATCGGATTTCATTCTTGGATTTTTATAAAGAGCGAGGAGACAGAGGGCGCGAATAGCGAGCTATTTAAGGAGGATGTCGACGACGCTATGTATAAAAATCCATATGAAATCTGATTCTGTGATTTAATCAGCGTTTTCCTATATCCTTCTAAGAAATGTATGTGGAGAGTTGCTCTTCAAAATTCTCATTACGTTTTCCCCTTTTTTATGAAGCGGGATTCTTTTTCGGGATACACAATGCTGACCGGCTGCCAATCTTCATAGTGACCATAGGTACTGATGAGTCCGAAATTTGATTGATCTGTCTCTATAAAGCGGAAATAGTAATTTTTATCCCATTCCTTCATGAGTGGCAACAGGTCCAATCCGGTGTTCCCTTTTTGTTCTGTCACGTGAACCTCCTTTCTGAAAAAACAGCAAGAACAACTGACAGGGAAAGCATAGCATTTATGTGCGAAAATTAAAAATATATGATAGGAATTTTAATGAGTACTACTTCGTCTCTCATTCCAATTCGGATGAGAGTTCGCATGACCGCCCTCTTTATGCCTCGCAGGAATAGGAATTGTTTGCATATGCAAGTAGGATGGCTCCATGAGGCGCCTGAAAGAGATCCGGCGGTATCCAAAGTTTGAAAGCAGGGATCAGGGATGAGTGGCTAGGGATTGGGTTTTCGATACGCGTAAATCGCCAGTTTCAAACCTCCGCGACGCTTCCCTATTTTATGCACCGCACCACCATTTCGCATTTCTCCTCTCTCGCTCTCCCCCAGCCCGTCTACATAAAAAAAGGACCCGCCGCTGAACGGGTCCTTTTAGACAAGCTATCTTGCATTCAAGCTGAGGAAGGTAACAGGATGAAATACATAGTTTTATAGACAGCTTTCAAACAAGGGGAAGATGATGGGCTGTAGGCGATCTGTCCTGCGCCCATGTGTATTTTAATGAAGATGACCGATGAAGCTCAGTCTTCTTCTGTGCAGTGTCTCAAGCTGAGACGGAGAGAGCTCATTGCCCTGAATGGTATCAGTGAACTGGCGAGTCTGTTCCTTATCATGAAGGTACTGGCTGGCTGCATCAAGCCGATGGGTGAAAATTCTGTCAAATGGGGTTGTGTGTCTTTCTAACATTTCCATCACTCCTTTTAAAATTTGCCTTGCGGCATTTTTCCTGTCCTGGCAGACATGGGATTTAACTTGGCTATATGATACAAAATTTGAGTGAAAATTAAAAATATCTGATAGGAATTTTAGTTATCCGAAGCAAATCATTGGCGTTTGCAGGAATGAAAGTCATGCAAAGCAGACAATAAAAGCGATTCCCCTCACATTTTCCATTTATTAGTATTTGCGATTGCACATATTGGTTATTTCTTATATAATAAAAGAGCCATTATTCCCAGATGCATTCACTTCCTATCCTGGCAGACATGATCTGAATGCAAAGGAGATTTATATGGAAATCGATAATTACAGAAACTTCCTTGCCATCGTCGAAGCGGGCAGTATGACTGCTGCCTCGGAATATATCCACATCGCGCAGCCTGCACTATCGAAGCAGGTGAAATCGCTGGAGAATTATTTCGGTACGAAGCTCATCATCACGACACGCGGCAGCAAGCACCTCAT
>CAVBQN010000182.1:0-2136 GCA_963597545.1 Fusicatenibacter saccharivorans | reverse complement strand
TTAAAAATTTTTCCACTTATATAGACATAGATAATTCACAGGAAAGCAGTGGCCATTGCCGCTGCTTTTTTGTTGCCGCAAAAGGAGCAGCGGGCGAAAACGGATCCATCAGGGCGGATCAGACCGGTTAGCGGCTGACGGTCACTGCTTTCTTATGTTTATACAAAAAACATTGACCTTATTCATAAAATGCTATACAATTTATAACAAAGTATCGTCCATACTTTCGGAGAGTATGGCTTCGTTTATGCAGATATTTCAGCCTATGCATAAAAGTATGTTTATGAATTGCTTGAGGAGGACAGCTATGAAACGATATAGAATCATGAAAATCAAAGAGATTATTCAGTCGCAGATCATCGAGACACAGGAGGAGCTGGCAAATGCTCTCAAAAAAGAGGGGATCGTCGTGACACAGGCGACAGTATCCCGCGATATCAAGGACCTGATGCTTCTCAAGATCCCGTATGGTGATGGGCATTATCGGTATGCTCTCCCGAGTGAAAAGCCAAATGTGATGTCTAAGAGTCACACCGCGATTCTTTTCCAGGAAGCGGTCATCCGGATCGACAGCGCGATGAATATGGTCGTGCTTCACACATTGCCGGGTTCTGCATCCTCGGTCGCCTTTGCCATCGATCATTCCAGGACAGAGGAGGTCATCGGTACACTGGCGGGGGATGATACGGTGCTCCTGATCCTGAAGACGCCTGAAGATGTACCGGTTATGATCAAAAAGCTTCAGGGTCTCTTGAAAAATTGACGAGGTTGCCATGCTGCAGAGTTTACATATCGTGAATTTTGCCATCATCGAGGATACGGTGATCGATCTCACGAAAGGGGTCACGATTTTTACGGGTGAGACAGGAGCGGGGAAGTCGATCCTGATCGATGCTCTTGCGGTTCTCACCGGACGACGTGCGAAGACGGATCTCATCCGTACCGGCGCCGATTTCTTCAAAGTGGAAGGGATCTTCTATGTGGATGACAGCATCGTCTCTGCTTTGCAGGAGCTCGGGATCGAGTGTGAAGGGCACGAGGTGATCCTGTCGCGCAAGCTGAATAAGTCGGGCCGCGGTCTCTGTACCATCAATGGGGATTTCTGTACCGTAAAGCAGCTCCAGAAGATCGGCAAGATGCTGGTGCGTCTGCATGAACAGAATGACAATATGGAGCTCTTATCCATCCCTTTCTGCGAAAAGATGGTGGATTCGGGGACATCGGAGGTAGCAGCTGCCTACAGGGACTATCAGGATTCCTACCGGGAGTGGAAAAAGCTGAAGGATGCCCTCGAGGACTATGAGAATGCGAAGCAGGAGCGGGAGCGGCGGCTGGACATTCTGGAGTGGGAGCTTTCCCAGATTTCTTCTGCGCATCTTTTGCCGGATGAGGATGAGGAGATCGAGAAGAAGCTCTCCGTCCTCCAGAATCATGAACGTATTTTCCGCTCAGTGCATCAGGCATTGGAGCTTCTGACGGCAGAAAATGGTCCGCAGGATGCCATCGGGGATGCGATCCGTGAGGTGTCATCGGTCTCCAAGTATGACGAAGCGCTGGAAGCCTTCGTCGAGTCACTGAATAGTGCCTCGTATGCGCTGGAAGATGCCATCAATGGGCTTGATTCCTACATTTCAGATACCGACTTCTCTGAGGAAGAGCTGAATGAGCTGCAGAGCCGCGATGAAGTGATCTCTGAAATGAAACGAAAGTATGGTCCGACGCTTTCGGATGTGCTCGCCTATGAAGCAAAGGCAAAAAAGGAATATGAGGCGCTGAAGGAAGTCATCTATGACAATGAGGCGCTTCAAAAAAATTATGCATCACTGACTGGTCTTTTGATGAAGAAGGCAGAGGTGCTGAATCGGTATCGCATGATCTCCTCGAAGAAAATCCTCACAGGGGTCGTCACGACGCTGAAGGATATGGGCATGGAAAATGCGCGGATGGAGCTGCACCTCGTCGCTCAGAAGAGCCCGATGCCCAATGGCGCAGAGGAGATGGAATTTTATTTCTCGGCGAACCCGGGTGAGCCGCTCCGCAGCATGCGCGATACGGCATCCGGCGGGGAGATCTCCCGTATTGCGCTCGCCATCGAGATGGTGATCTCTCACCTGCTCTCGCAGCAGACACTGATCT
>CAVBQN010000181.1:0-2251 GCA_963597545.1 Fusicatenibacter saccharivorans | reverse complement strand
ATCCCCATCCAACCTCCGCCCCTTCGGGGCACCTCCTTCCATAGGAAGGAGGGAGTATCCACGCAAGCCCCTTCCTTTGGAAGGGGCTGCCGAGCGCAGCGAGGCGGGGTTGGCTTCCTTTTGGGGTGGCGAAGCCGCCGCTAAAAGTTTGAAAGCAGGGATCAGGGATTCGGAGCTGCTAGTGACTAGTCACCAGCCACCAATCCCCTAATTTCCTTGGCATACTTGGAAAGCTGCCTTTGGATCCGTTGTTTCTTTCTTGTGATGGACGGGAGGCTGTCGCCGGTGCGGGTGGAGATCTCCATGGGCGTCAGCCCCTGCATCCAAAGGAAAAAGACGGGCTTCTGCTTTTGGGTGAGACGAGCGAGGCGGGCGACTTCTTCGAGCGTGGCCTTCGCCTCGCCGTAGTCGTCAAGGGAAGTGCCTTCGGCCTGGTCTTCCAGGGTGAGCTCTTCGTGGTCTTCGCGTGTCATTTCCTTGCGGATGCGGTTCATCCGCTGCCACCTGAGACGGGGCGTGATGTAGCCGGCAAAGCTCGGATTCTTCTTCGGGTCGTAGCAGGCGGTCTGTTCTAAAAAATGAAGGATGAGCTCCTGCTCGAGGTCTTCGAAGGGAAGTCCTTGGCAGAAGTTCTGCCGGATGCTTCGGATGAGGGGCTGGTACTGCTTCAGCAGGGCTTCGGCGGCGTCTTTGTCCCCGTGCTGCCAGGCGAGTGCCCGGCAGATGTCTTTCTGATTCTGTTTTTCGTCGAACATGTGCGTTCTCTTTCCGGAGCGCGCTCTCTTTTGTATTTCCGGATGTATTCAGAATAGCAGAACATTTATTCCCTTTCCAATCGCCTTCGATGGCTGTAAGCGTCGCATCACGGCATAAGAAATCCGCATAAGCAGAATGGGCGTTCTCTTTATGCAGATGAATCCAAAATACATGTTCGGGCATGTGGAGCTGTTTTTTTGCACAGGGATAATGCTATAATATAATACATATAAAGGAGGTCTTTATCATGAACCATCCATTTCCGCTGAATGAAAAAGAGACAGCGCTGCTCCGCCGGGAAGAGGAACGGCGTGGTATCACGCTCGTCGAATGGCCGAGAAATCCGGCGTATAATATGTGCTTTGCATGCGGGACGGAGAATCCCATCGGTCTGCACCTGCATTTCTTCCCGCTGCCGCAGGGATGCCTCTCCCTCTTCACGCCTTCGCGCGAGCATCAGAGCTACAATGACCGCATGCATGGCGGCCTCATCATGACACTGATGGATGAGGTGATGGGTAATTATCTCTTCCTGAAGGGCGGTATTCCCGCCTATACAGGCAAGATGGAGAGCCGCTTCCGGCAGCCGATCCTGATCGGAGAGACGGTCCTCATCACCTGCGAGGAGGTCCGCCGGAAAGGGCATCTCATCATCATGAGCGCGAAGATCACAAAAGAAGACGGGACGATCGCTGCCGAGGCGACGTCACATATGATGCTGGGGATGAAGAAGCGTGTGGTCACTCATCACTGAAAGGAGGAGGCCATGAACAGACGAATGCTTGTCGATACCTCGATGCTCTTTGTTTTTCTTCTGCTGCTGGACTACCGCTACGTCCACAATTTCGGTCACGAGATGTTAGCCCTTGTCTTTACCGCACTCTTCCTTCTCCACACGATCTGGAATGCGAGGTGGTACCATGCCCTCTTTCGTGGACGCTGGCCAAAGCAGCGCATCGTCATGACCGGTATCGATCTGCTTCTGCTCTTCCTTTTCCTGGGCGTCATGCTGACGGGCCTCTCCTTCTCGCACACGATGCCGATTTTCAATATCCACCCGCCGCTCTGGGTGCATCGACTGCACCGCATCTTTGGTTTTCTGATGCTCTTTGTGATGGGACTCCATCTCGGCATCCACTGGCAGGGGATCTGGGCGAAGATGAAACGGGCGATGCACATCCCCAATACCGCACCAGTCTCTTTTTTGAGCCACGCCGCAGCGCTTATCCTTGCGGCAGCGGGTGTGTACAGCTCCTTCCTGTATTCGCTGGGCAGCCGCCTCCTGCCCCTTCCCGTCCGCTCGCTGGCGCGTCCGCCTACGACGCTCTTTCTCTTCCTTGCCTGCCATCTCTCGATCGTGATCCTCTATACGGTCATCGGGTACTACGGATGGAAATGGTCGAGCAGAAGGTAGAAGGACCTGCTATCATCACCGATCAAAAAAGGAGCTGTGAAGAAATGAATCCTCATTTCTTCACAGCTCCTTTTTACTTTG
>CAVBQN010000180.1:0-2262 GCA_963597545.1 Fusicatenibacter saccharivorans | reverse complement strand
ATAGAGATTTCTCGGCTACGCTCGAAATGACGACGGCGCGAAGCGCTATCAAAATTCTGCGGCGCTTCTGATTTTTATGCGCCGCACCACCCCCGCCCTACCTATAGAACCCGCTGAACCCTGAACCCTTATTCCTCATTCACGAAAGAAGGTCATTCCTTTGGAAAAAGGACATATGCATGATATGATCAGTGCCGCTTTATTTGCGGGCATCATGGCGATCCTGTCACAGTTTACATTTCCCATCGGTGCTGTGCCGATCACGCTGCAGAGCTTCGTCTGTGCTCTGGCAGGCGGTGTATTGGGACGGAAGTGGGGCGCGATTTCCATCGGCCTTTGGCTCGCCCTTGGCATGCTGGGCATCCCGATCCTCACTATGGGGAAAGCGGGCATCGGCATCTTCCTCTCTCCGGTCGGCGGCTACTATCTGGGCTTCGTCGTCATGGCATGGCTCTCGGGTTTCCGCTTGGCACAGAAGGGGCATTTCGCGCGCCAGATCGCCTGTGCGCTGGCCGGTCTAGTTTCCTGCTATGCGCTGGGGACGGTATGGTTCATGGGCTATTTCCAGTACGGCCTTGGCAAAGACATGCCGCTTTGGACGGCGCTCACCATGACGGTCTTCCCTTTCGTTGCCTTTGATCTCATCAAAGTCATTCTGGGCGTCCTTGCCGGTACCCGCATCCGTCAGGCGCTGCATCAGGCAGGATTCTATCCGTCCTTGGAACATTGAGAATCTAAGGAAACGCTGATTCAATCGCAGGGTCAGATTCTACAAGAATTTTTATACATAGCTTCGTCATAGCCTTCCTTACATAGCTCGAAAAAACGTTTCATCTCATTTCATGGTGAAACGTTTTTTGCTGGGGTAAGGGGTAGCCCGTGGGCGTGGCGCACTTTGATTGCGTTTGAAAGATTCGCTGGATTTAGAAATGAGAAATGGTGGTGCGGCGCATAAAATATAGAAGCGCCGCGGAGTATAAAATAATGGTGATGCCCGAAAGTAGCATTCAAGTCACCAGTCACCAGTTACCAGTCACTAGTCACCATTCCCAGGCCCCGGCCTTGCACTTTTTTATTCATAACTCTTTTTGCATGGGATTTTTCATTCATATCAGAATAATCATTTTTCCCTTGACAGAATGGAAACTTTGTTGCATTATACACATGGTAACAAGGGGGATGATTTCGGAAGGACAAGAATACCCCTTGAAATTATTGGCTATGCGCCATTCACTTGGAGGAGATGCACATGCTTCTTGCTTTTGATGTAGGAAATACAAATATCGTCTGTGGTGTATATAAGGATAGAAAACTGATCCGTCACTGGAGGGTAGCAACTGATACCCTGCAGACCGCGGATGGGTACGCTGCACTGCTGGGCAATCTTTTCCAACTGACTGGTCTCAGCTTCAAAGAGGTAGAAGATATCATCATTTCTACTGTCGTCCCTCCGATCATCCCTATTCTGGAAACGATGTCTCAGCGCTATTTCCATACCAAGCCGATCCTTGTGGGGCCTGGCATCAAGACGGGGCTGAATATCCTCTATGATAACCCGAAGGAGCTGGGGGCTGACCGTATCGTGAATGCTGTCGCTGCCGTGGATGAGTACAAATGCCCGCTGATCATCATCGACATGGGGACTGCGACCACGTTCTGCGTCTTAGACACCAAGGGCAACTATCTGGGCGGTGCTGTCGCACCGGGCATCGGGATCTCCATGGAAGCCCTCTTCCAGAGAGCCTCGAAGCTGCCGCGCATCGAGCTGGTCAAGACGCCGAGCATCATTTGCCGCAATACTGTTTCCGCGATGCAGGCAGGGATCTATTACGGTTTCGTCGGACAGATCGATGAGATCGTGAACCGCATCAAAGAGGAACTGAATGAGAAGAGTGTCAAAGTCATTGCGACCGGCGGCCTTGCGACACTCATCGCGAAGTCTTCGAAGACCATCGACATCGTAGATCCGATGCTGACACTGAAAGGCCTCCTCGTCCTCTACGAAAAGAATAAAGGGGATAAGAAGAGAGAAGCGTAAGACGTTCAGCGGATGTTGGGGAATTGTCGTTCTTGCATGACAAAGCTTGAAAGCAGGGATGGCACGCCTCAGGGGCGAACCCTGAATCCATTTTCATTTTCCCTCTTGCAATTTTGACCCGTGTCGTGTATAATTACTTGTACATGGCCGGTTAGTCAAACGGTTAAGACGCTGCGTTCTCAGCGCAGAGAGTATGGGTTCGAATCCCATACCGGTCACCAAAG
>CAVBQN010000179.1:0-2281 GCA_963597545.1 Fusicatenibacter saccharivorans | reverse complement strand
TTACATGATCGAACATCCGACATTTCACTCCGCTCAGGATGACGAAATGCGCCGCAGAGTATGGATAGTGGCGATGCCCCAAAGTGGCATTCAAGTCACCAGTCAGTTGAGACTCCTAATCCCTAGCCACTAATCCCCAGCTACCAGTCACCAGTCACCAGTCACTCGGCGCTCCTCTCTCTATCAAATTTATTTATACCACACAATAAAAGAAGCCGAAAAAACCAGATTTTCTCGAACTATATAGCAGGCAATGAAAGAAAAGGTGCGTATATTCCGAAAAAAAGAGGAAGCGATTTTATTTATTTCATATAAATAAATGATGCAATAGAAGAGCAAGAAGCTCGATAATATCGGGGATGCGAATTCTTTGCGTTTCAAAAATACATGATAGGTATCTATCGAAAGAGGAGAAGAAAGAAAGAGAAACGCATAGAAACGATAGAGAAACATAGTATATATACCTAAAAACACCCATATACGCTATGTATTTTTGAAAAATAGAAGGCTGCGGGCTACAATAATGACAGGTGCTTGAGAGCATGATCTCTCAAATGTGAGCCCGTCCCAGGGGCTGTTTCAAAGGAGGATAGCGGTTGGTTTGGGAAACTCGTTTCGGAAATGAACGAATTCGCTGAAAACAGCACTCATCATTTCTTTTTATAACTGCATAGTGAATTCATATTCATCTCCGAATATCCTGTGAAGAATTCTAACCGCACCACCAGAGTTTTTTACAAAACAAAACATAGGAAGGTGAAAATTATGGATCCAGCTATTATCACGCTGTGCGTCCTGGCTGTAGCAGCATTTCTCTTCATCACTGAACTGATTCCGCTGGCTGTTACCGCTATGGCAGCATGTACCATGCTTGGGATTCTCGGCGTACTCCCGTCTAAAGCAGTATATGCAGGTCTTTCCAACTCCACCGTCGTTCTCTTCGGCGGTATGTTCGTCATCGGCGCTGCTATGTTTAAGACCGGCCTTGCTGAAGCTATCGGCATTGCCGTCGTTAAAAAAGCAGGCACCAATGAAATCCCGCTGATGGCAGCTATCATGATCGTTACCATCGTGCTGTCTTCTGTATCCTCCAACACAGGTACAGTCGCATGCCTGATGCCAGTTATCATCGGTATCTGCCAGGCTGCAAAGATTCCTGCTTCCAAGGAACTGATGCCGCTGGCTATCGCCGCTAACGTCGGCGGTACCATCACCATGATCGGTACCCCGCCAAACGTTATCGTTACCGGCGCTCTCACCACCGCTGGTCTTCCGACCTTCGGATTCTTTGAATTCGCGGCTATCGGTATCCCGCTGTCCCTCGTCATCACTGTCTACACCCTCTTCATCGGCCGTCACATGATCGCTGCAAAATCTGCCGGCGCCATGGACGAAGAAGCTCTCAAGGCTGCTAAAGAAGAAGCTGGCGGCGGCGGTGATGCTCCGAAGAGCAAAACCAAAATGTGGATCTCCGGTCTTATCCTGATCGGCGTTGTTCTCTGCATGGCTCTCAACCTGAAGACTGTTCCGCTGCACACCGCAGCAGTCACCGGTGCTATCCTTTGCGTCATCACCGGCTGCCTGAAGGAAAAAGAAGCTTACGCTGGCATCGACTGGGTCACCATTTTCCTCTTCGCTGGTATGCTTTCTGTGGCATCTGCTATGGAAAAGACCGGCGCTGGCAAAATGATCGCTGACACCGTCGTAAACGCTATGGGCTCGAACCCGAACCCATACGTCCTGACCGGCGTACTGTTCCTCATCTCCAACGTCCTCACCCAGTTCATGTCGAACACGGCATCCGCAGCACTGCTTGCCCCCATTGGTATTTCTATCGCACAGTCCATCGGCGCTGACCCGAAACCGGTTCTGATGGCACTTGGTATTGCCGCATCCTGCGCATTCGCTACCCCGATGGCTACTCCGCCAAACACCCTCGTTCTTGGACCTGGCAACTTCTCCTTCAACGACTATGCTAAAGTCGGTGTACCGATGTGCGTCATTTCTCTCATTGTCTGCCTCATCGTCATCCCGATCGTATGGCCATTCGGCATGTAATTTGAGAAATCACTAACAAAAAATGGAATTTTTCGCCGCTCCCGCGCAAAGTGGGTGCGGCGGGAAATCTATTTGCATTTCTGAAGTTTTGAAATACCGCGCGTGACGGTCTCACGCAGCGACCCCTGAGAAGGATGTCCTTCTCACTTATAGAAAGGTGGATTTAACTCTATGGAAACTCCGGGCCCGCTTTCGATCTGCCTCACGAACATGGTTATCGTGT
>CAVBQN010000178.1:0-2422 GCA_963597545.1 Fusicatenibacter saccharivorans | reverse complement strand
GTCTCACTGGATTTTCGCGTCGCTTCACTCCTAAAAATCCAGTTCGCTTGCACAACCCCTTCGGGGAGCTCCCCCGATGGGGAGTCAAGAACGTTCTGCCGCTTAACTTAATAGCATTACCCGGGGGCGAACCCTTTCCCCGAATCCTTTACTGATTCCCGTTTTCTGAAAACTTTTCCCATTTTCCCCCTTGACGGCGGCGCCTCTTAGCGTTATCATATCTGCATATTCAGCAATGAATGACAAGTACACAGAGGACAAAGAGGTCTTGATGCAGGGGCATCGAGACTTTTTCTTTTGGACAATGAAGCCCGGACATAGGTCCGGGCTTTCTCTATGTACGGGAAAATTCTTATTTCTTTTTTTAGAAGGGTGTGGTAAAAATGAGAAAAATTTTAGCCAAATGGCCGCTCCTGGCGGCGGCCTTGTGCACGCCGACCATGATCCTGGCGGCGGATGCGGAGGGAAAGTACTCCTCGGCGGATACGACCTGGACACTGCTGGGGGCTATCCTGGTATTCTTCATGCAGCCGGGATTTGCGATGGTGGAGACTGGGCTCACGAGAGCAAAGAATGCAGGCAACATCGTCATGAAGAATTTCATGGACTTTGCACTTGGCACCATCGTTTTCTGGATCCTGGGCTTCGGTCTTATGTTCGGGGAAGACATCGGCGGCATCATCGGCACGCCGGATCTCTTCGTCACTCACTATGACACCGGCGATGCAGGCTATCCTCCGCTGGTCTACCTCTTCTTCCAGACCGTCTTCTGTGCGACCTCTGCGACGATCGTCTCCGGCGCGATGGCTGAACGTACGAAATTCTCCTCCTACTGCATCTATTCCGTTTTGATCTCTCTCCTGATCTATCCGATCTCCGGACACTGGATCTGGGGCGGCGGCTGGCTCTCCGAGCTTGGCTTCCATGACTTCGCCGGTTCCACCTGTGTACACATGGTCGGCGGTGTCTGTGCTCTGGTCGGTGCCTCTCTGCTTGGACCGAGAATTGGCAAGTACAATAAGGATGGCAGCGTCAATGCGATCCCCGGTCACTCCATCACGCTTGCCTGCCTCGGCATGTTCATCCTGTGGATGGGCTGGTTCGGATTCAATGGCGGCTCCACCGTTTCCATGACGGGCGATGATACGATCCTCTCCGTCGGCAGCATCATGGTCACCACGAACATGGCCGCTGCTGCCGGTGCTGTCACCACCATGCTTCTCACCTGGGTGAAATACGGCAAGCCGGATGTTTCTATGACACTGAACGGCGGCCTCGCTGGTCTTGTAGCCATCACGGCAGGCACGGATGTCGTTTCTGTCGCCGGTTCCTTCTGGATCGGCCTCATCGCCGGTGTCGCGATCGTCTATGCGGTCGAATTCGTCGATCAGAAGATGAAGATCGATGACCCGGTCGGCGCCATCTCCGCTCACGGCGTGTGCGGCGCGCTCGGGACCATCTTGACTGGTCTCTTCTCTGTCAAAGACGGCCTCCTCTACACAGGAAATCCGCATTTCCTCATGATCCAGATCCTCGGCGTCGTTGTGGTAGCTGTTTATGTATTCATTGCGATTAACATTGTATTCCGCATCATCAAAGCCACGAATGGTCTGCGCGTCACTCGTGAAGAAGAAATCAATGGCCTTGACTTCGAAGAACACGGCCTCGTCTCTGCTTATGCAGACTTCATGATGGCACCGGATACCACCGTCGAAGCACTGGAAGCAGGCAAGGCGCCGAAAGATGCTGTCGAAGTCCCGCTCGCAGAAGAAAAGAAAGCAGAAGCAGAAAAGATCGTGCCGAAAGAACTGCCGGCCGATGGACACCGCCTCTACTGCGTCACCATTATTACTTCGGATAAGCGCTTCGAGATCCTGAAGGCTGCCATGGAAGCCATCGGTATCACAGGCATGACCGTCACGAAAGCGCTGGGCTACGGCCTTGAAAAAGGACAGACCCAGATGTACCGCGGCGCTGCCGTCTCGGCAAAACTTCTGCCGAAGGTTCGCATCGACATCGTGGTATCCAAGATCTCTCCTCGTACCATCATCGAGGTAGCGAAGAAGGCCCTCTACACCGGCAAGTATGGCGATGGCAAGGTCTTCGTCTCCACCATCGACAATGCGGTGAAGATCCGCACGGGCGAAGAAGGATACGATGCTCTGCAGGACTATCCCATCGAAGAAGAAAAGAAATAAGAAATAGATATGCCAAAAGAGCAGCGGCTTGTCCGCTGCTCTTTTTTGTTTAGGGGTTTTGTTCAGGGTTAGCTTATGGGACGTGCCGTTCTTTGATTGTGTGCGAAAGAGGTTCAGAGGGTTCAACAGGTTCAGCGGGTAGGGCAGGGGTGGTGCGGCGCATAAAAAAGAAGCGCCGCGGAGGTTTGAAACTAGCGGTTTTCTCGTATCGCAAACCTAATCCC
>CAVBQN010000177.1:0-2451 GCA_963597545.1 Fusicatenibacter saccharivorans | reverse complement strand
TTCGTCATCCTGAGCGGAGAAAAGCGTCGTATGTTAGAAAATGGCTAATCTGGAACAGGAGAACTGAGTCGAAGGATCTAAGCGCCGCGAAGTTTTAACCGCGAAAGATGAAAAACCTGTGAACCTTTGGAACCTTTTGAACCCGCTCCCCCTCTTTCGCACGCAATCAAGGGGGCAGCACGCCCCAAAGGCTACCCTTGAGTAACCTGAGCCATAAAAAACTGGTGACCCGTCATCGGGAGAACCTCCCAGTCACAAGTCACCTGTTTTTTATCGAGGTTTCTCTACCTCTCCCAAAAACAAAATTCCCTCTGTAGAAATATCAATCATTTCTTCAGAGGGAATTTCCTTTGGCTATTTTACAAATCATTCACAGCCAACAACGAATACTATTTCTCCGCCTTTACGGTACGAACTCTTTCTACAGTAGGCTTGCCATCTTTGTCCTGATGCACTGTATCCACAGTGAAACGTTCCAGTTCCGGTGCAAATTCTTTCAGAATCTTATCAGACAGAGTAGCCCCTTCCAGCATGGCTTTGTAGAGCATGGTAGCGAATTCATAGCGAGTCATTGGACGATCCCCTTTGAATTCTCCATCGGGGTAACCAGTGAGCACACCATTGCCTTTCAAAGCAGATACATATTCATAAGCCCAGTGATTCTTCGGTACATCTGGGAAGAGCTGGAGCTTAGATGTATCCAGTTTCTTTCCTGCATTCACATCCAACAGAGCCGATTTCAGACCTTCCAGTTCTTTTCTGAGGTCTTTGATTTCCTTCGCCATAGCTACCTTGGAAGTAGAAACATGGTTGCCCTGGCCCAGTTTCAAGCTGACACCCGCATTCACCATATTTTCACCATTGCCGAAGCTGCCGCCTACAGAGAACATGGTATCTTCATTCGGACGATAGTAAGCGCCGATAGCGGCTGCATTTTCGCCATTGTAATTGCCATAGCCTGCTGCGAAATCCCACTTATCATCCGGATCGAAGTCCAACGGATGGAGCGCTGCCAAAGCGGCTGCACCAGCACCGACTTTGTTGATGCGGTTGCCCAGCTTACTGATACTCTGGGCATTCTGTGCTACCTGCTGGTTGGTTGCAAAGAGCTGGCTGCCATTGATGGCATCTTTCGAGCCTTTTTCCACTTTGCCATCAGCCACGTTGGTGATGGTCTGGTTGTTGGCATTGAGGCCCTTGTCCGTCACATAGGTCTTACCGCCGATGGTCAGCGAGTCCTTCTTCAGGGAAGTCGTATCTCCAATCCTCACACCCTCAGTATTAATTGTCGTATCTCCGGCTTTCACGCTGTCCACGGTGATGTCTTTCTTCATCGCTACCGTGTAGTTCTTGCCGCCATCTTTATTGGTACCTTCCGTCACCGTGATGTTGTCACCTGCTGCAACAGTGGTATGTTTCTTGGCGAGTTCTTCTACATTCGTGACACGCGTATCCAGCTTGTTGATATTCTCTTTGTTGGTAGCAATATCCGTCTTGTTCTGTTCGATAGCAACCGTATTCTTCTGAATGTCAGCTTTGTTCTGCGCAATGTCGGCTTTATTCTGCGCAATGTCGGCTTTGTTCTGCTTGATATCCGCTTCATTCTGCGTTACGCGCTTATCCAAAGCATCCACCTTGTCATTGGTCTGTTTCAGCTGGCTACCATTCACTGCGTCCTTCGAAGTAGCACTGATTTCACCAGCCGCTACGCCAGTAATCTTACCTTCCTGATCAATGCCGACTTTGTTATTGATCACGGTAGTGCCATCCTGCATATACAGGGATGCGCCTTTGCCGTTGATCATGCCGGCTGTCCCTGCTGCACCATCCAGTGCGACTTTGGCTTCGCCATTAGAAATTGCGTTGCCGCTTACGGTAATATCAGCAAGCTGAGCTCCCTTATCGGCAATAATGCGATCTTTTGTTGCGATATATCCAGTTGTTTCGATCGTTCCAGTAGTTCCGCTAATGCTGACGTTATTGCCAGTAAGTTTGCCAAGGAGAATATCATCATTCAGGCCGACCTTGTAAATCTTCTGACCATCAACATCTGTTTCTTCTACATTGATGTTGCTGCCATTGACGACCTTGCTGTGCTTACCTGCTTCGGTTGCTACTGCATGCAGCTGGCTGCCATTGACGGCATCCGTAGAGTCTGCACTGATTTTGCCTGCTGCTACGCCTGTAATCTTACCGTCTTCAGCAACAGTTACTTTGCCCAATTTAGCGCCTTTAGCATCAATGTAGCTGTGGTTACCGTTATCATCGGTGAGTAACAGGCTGCCGTCCTGCAATTCGGAATGACCGGTGTATACGCCGTTCTGCAGAACTACGTTGCCGATTTCGCCTGCGGTTGCAGTTACTTTGCCGTCTTTATCTACGTGGAATTTATTGTGTGCTGCGTAGAAATCGCCGGTGCTGTTTACAAAGAACGGCATAATACCGTTTTCA
>CAVBQN010000176.1:0-2468 GCA_963597545.1 Fusicatenibacter saccharivorans | reverse complement strand
TTCTAATTTCTCATTCGAGCAGAGCTTTCATTCACAATCAAGGGGCAGCACGCCCGAGGGGCTAACCTTGAACCCATTAACCTTACTTTTCTATCCCATGCAGAATGATATCCTCGAGCACATTCATCACATCCGTCCCCGTCATGTTCTGCTCGCGAAGGAAATCCGCATCATTCAGATTGTGCGTCGATGTGATGAGGATCATGCGAAGGATCGTCAAATTCACCTTACGAAAAGCCCCCGCCGCGACCCCGGCCTTAAGGAGCTCCATCATATAGTCGAATTCCTCATACTTGAAATCCATCCACA
Organism: Fusicatenibacter saccharivorans; assembly: GCA_963597545.1. Classification (GTDB taxonomy): domain Bacteria; phylum Bacillota; class Negativicutes; order Veillonellales; family Dialisteraceae; genus Dialister; species Dialister saccharivorans_A. The sequence goes on along the minus strand of CAVBQN010000176.1, from coordinate 2,159 downwards.
TCTTCCAGATCTCCGGATAATGGATCTCTATATCCTGATAAAACCCATCCGGCATCGCCCACAGCGTCTCCACGAAGAGACGGCAGTACGAGAGCAGCCGCCCGCGCGCCGTGTCCTTCTTCCTCATCAGCGCTTCCTTCGCCTTCCGAAACGCCTCCTGATCTGCCAGACACACCATGCGGATCAGCACCGCCTTCGAAGACGCCTTCTGGTACAGCGTGCTTTTCGAGATATGGAGCTTTCTTGCGATATCGTCCATCGTGAATTTGACCGAGTGCAGCCGCATCTCTTCCTTCGCCGCCGCGATCAGCTGTTCATCCATAATGATTCCTCCAGTACTCTTTTCGTTTTTTTAGTACTCTACTCATATTATAGCATGGTTTCGTGTGAAAACAAATTCTATTCGCATGCAGAAAGTACAAAAGAGCGATGAGCCTGCAAAGCTCATCGCTCTTACGTCTAATCCAATTATATGGGATGCCAACCAAATGTGGCTCACCTTTTCACGTCCATTATTGCCCTAAATGGCTCACTTTTATATTTGCATTTACATCCCACAACCATTTGTTTTATAGGCAAATTCTTTATCATTTCTTACCACCTTATACACATCTATTTTGCTTAGGCAATGCCGACATCCATCAAGACTTCAATCACACACCAATTAATAAGGCGCTTAGTAATCCCAAAAGAAATACATTAATACATATATCAATACCATGCTAACAACTGCTCCCAACCCCATTTTCGTTCCATAACGATATTTCCAATTTTTAGGGCCAAACTTCATTCGTAAAAAGCAAATTCCCGATAATGACAGTAATACGTTGAATAACATTAAACCGCTTACATACAAGTAATACACCCCTTGCAATATTCCAATATCGCATAGAAACACATATGCAATTTCCATTAATACGGAAAAGACAAACAGGTTTCTTATCAAAGGATTAGAATGTTCTATCCAAAACTTTTCCTGTATTGATAAGTCCTTTTTTAGAAAGAAAGTCTTGATAAGATAGATACAAATTATGATCAGAAATACATCAAATGCTGGACCCTTTCTATACATAATCATTTCCCTCCATTATTTGTTACAGAGGTATTCTGATCATGTTCGTTCTTCTCCCACTCCAACTTAACGCGCTCTACATAATCACTGGTAAATCCTGCGCTAGCTCCACCTAAAAGCAATCCCCAATATGGCCCTCCAAGCCACGTGCCTCCAGCTGTGCCTAAAATACCAAATGAGATGGGTAATGTATCATAGGCATCTGCCTTTAATGCTGTTTGCCATGACTTATACCGTTGATGGTTATCACTTACCGATTTCAAGTAATTTATTCTGCCCCAAACCTTGGTTGTAGCACTACTTATATTTTTCCCTATCGTTTCAGCTTCTTCCCGACTTAGATCATAATTGGCCTCAAACCAGTTTGCTGTTCCCCAAGTCAGCCCTGTAGAAGCCAAGATTTCTCCACTCTTATCCCATGCCATTCCATTGAGCGTATTAGAAGCAGAACTGCTCCAGTCAAACGTGCTGCCTGGAGCAGTTAATGGATCTGCTCTAACCAATGTCCCTTTTTCACCAGACAAATCTGTAAAATCGCCATTTCCTTGAGCATTTAACCAATTATCTCCTTGCAGTGCATTGATATGAAGCCACTTTTCTATAACTGCTTCTTGTTCTTTTTCTGTCTTAGTCTGCTTCATTTCTTCGGCATATTCATCCATTTGGTCATGGGTAAGCCAGTTGAACTTCGTCCCATTCCAGGCCGTAGCAGCGCCCACATCTCCATCTCCACCAAAGAGTTTTCCTGCACAATATCCGAAAATGCTAGACACTTCTTCTCGCATATCCGGATGGTCTTTCAGGAAATTGTCCAGCAATGGCTGCAAACTTTCCATACCACCTTCTGCCATTACACCAGAAAGTACATTGTTCCCGCCTAGTTTGGCCGTTATACCACCTAAAAGCCCATGAAGTAATGTCCTTCTTGTATCGTTCTTGTCCCAGCCTTTTTCTTTGGCAATATCACCAATCTTTTCGGCGCCCAGTTTGGCAAATTCGTTAGCCAGTGCTTGTCGTTCTTGTACCTTCTCTTTGTCAAAAATCTTTTCCAACTGATTCAAGGTATTCTTTGTATCTCGATTAAGGT
>CAVBQN010000175.1:0-2475 GCA_963597545.1 Fusicatenibacter saccharivorans | reverse complement strand
CGAATGAGGAATTAGGAATGAGGAATTAGGAATGGTGGTGCGGCGCATAAAAAGCAGAAGCGCCGCGGAGTATAAATAGTGGCGATGCCCGAAGGCGGTATTTAAGTCACCAGTCACTAGCTACCAGTCACTTGGGGCTCCTAATCCCTAGCCACTAATCCCTAGCTACCAGTCACTAGTCCCTAGTCCCCAGTCACTAGTCCCCAGTCACTTCTCCCCTTCGCTCTTCACGATCTCCACCTGGGGCGCTTCGGTGATGGTGACGGTCACGTCTCCATGCGGCGCGGGCAGAGGTTTGGTGCGGACGACGGACTTCCCTTTCACAGGGCGAGCCGCCTTTGGGGCAGCGGCTTTGGGCGTCTGTCCGAAAGAAGCCGGAAGTGCATTGGCGGGCACGATGGAGCCCGGGTCGCCGTCCTGCGCTGCTGCGAGCTTCTCGATCTGGCTCATGTAGGTATCGCGGCGGGCGTCGTTTCCCATCTCCTCACGCACGAAGTAGACAGCGAGCGCCGACGGGTCCTCGGTGCCGGAGGCGACCTCCCGCCAGCGGTCATCCGTGCGAAGCACCCATGCCTTGCCGTCTTCTGCGTAGCGGACATGCAGGAATCCCGTCCCGGCAGACTTGCCCTCTGCGAGTTCGAAAATTTTCACGCGCACCGCGAGTCCGTCATTGAATACGCCTTCGATGGTCATGGTGGTAAGGTCCATGAAGAGCCCTGTCTTGCCGTCATTGTAAATGCCGCCCGTATTCTGTATCATGGGCTGCGTCTGGTCGCCATTCAAGTAGAATGGCTCGAACGCGCTGACCGATCCAGCACCATAAAGCATCATCGCCGCCCCCAGTGCAGTGACAATCTGTTTCCATTTTTTCATGTTTTCATCTCCTTTGGTCCAATGCATTTGCTATATCTTATTGTACTATAGAGGGGAAGGAGACGCTAGCGAAGTGAGAAGGGGCAAGCGCCGTCTTTTCTAAAAAAGGGCGCTACACGAGGGGCGCCCTTTCCAATACTTTTCACTTTTTCCTGTGCAGCGTAAATATAGCAAGCTCCCTGTCGCAGGAAAAGCGGAAAGGAAACCAGCTCGCATCTCCGCGCGAAACATAGCCCTGATGCACGCCATCGCTGTACATCCCTCGCGTATAGCGGAAAGGTACAAGGATCGGCCGCCCGAAAAAGCCGAACTGTGTCCCATGCGTATGCCCGGTGAGCGTCAGGAAGGCCCCCTTCTCAAAGCCCAGATCGATGAAATCAGAATGATGCGCGAGCAGGATCGACGGTGCGCCTTCCGGAATATCAGCATAGGCGAAGTCCGTCATATTCTGCATTTCAAGCAACCGCGCCGCCCCGCGGCTCCATGGGTAATCCACCCCCGCCACGTAGAGCGCTGCATCTCCGCGCCGGATCACCATGCTTTCATTTTCCAAAAGACGGGCCCGCGTCCTTAAGAGCTCACGGCGGATGAGATCCTTGCCGCGGTAGTACTCATGATTTCCCCATGCATAGAGAATGCCATCGGGAAAAGCCGCCTGCCATTCGTCTAAGATATCCGCCGTTTCCTTCATATGGCGCACATCATCGATGAGATCCCCCGTGAAAAAGACCGCCTCTGCCCCTTCTGCCTTCGCACGCGCCATCTCACGCGGAAGGTCCGTATAGCGGAAGTAGGGGCCAATGTGCGTATCCGTCATCTGCGCGAAGCGATACCCCTCCAGCGCCTCCGGCAGATCCTTCACATAGATATCGTGATGCTCCGTCACCTCCCGATGATTTCCATCATAGGCTCCATAGACACCGATCCCCAGCGCCGCCGCCAGTCCCAGCACGCCAAAGAGCTGCGTCGCATGCCGAAGGGCTTTGGGCAGACTCAAAAGCGCAAGCGGGATGAGGAGAAAGAGCGCTATGATCTCCGCCACCATATATCCCGTCATCCCATACGCCAGATAGAGTGACCAGAGCCCGAGCCCGTCATACCCCTTCGCATACCAGAGGAAATACGCGCCAGCTGCCCCGCCAAGGATCGCTGCCGTCAGTGCATAGAAATAGAAACGCCTCCGGCGGAAAAGCAGCGCAAAAAGCGCGCCATCAATGAGGCCAAGAACAGAAAAGAGGAGAAGGATCATAGTTTCGAAATGCATAATGGCTCCTTTGAGAGAACAGTTTTAGGGGATAAGTGGCTAGGGATTAGGGATTAGGAGTGACTAGTGACTAGTGACTGGTGACTGGTGACTAGAGACTAAAAGACCAGGAGACCAGGAGACTAGGAAACTGGAAGACATCAGACTCCCGTATCGTCATTTCGAGCGCAAGCGAGAAATCTTTGTCATTCGCGGCCCAGCGGTCGATGTTTGGAAATCCGAAACGGGAAACCTGCTCTGAAAGAAACCTTCGGGCATCGCCCTATTTATACTTCGCGGCGCTTAGATCCTTCGACTCAGTTCTCATATTCCAGATTAGCCATTTTCTAACATACGAC
>CAVBQN010000174.1:0-2490 GCA_963597545.1 Fusicatenibacter saccharivorans | reverse complement strand
CCGAAAGCAAAACTGGACGGCGCTGTGGTCTTCTCGACCGTAGAAGGCGTCCTCAGCTATATGGAGGAACACTATGGATTTCATCAAAAGCCCTAAGGCCATCGAAGATAAAAGCATGGATCTCATCAATCCATTCATCATGGACATCGACCTCACACCCGAGGAAGTCACCGTCTACTCCCGTATGATTCACGCCTCTGGGGACGTGGACTACGGACATCTCATCCAGACCAGCAAAGGCGCTGTCGCTGCGGGCATCGAAGCGCTCGCCAAAGGCTGCAACATCTATACCGATGTGAATATGGTCAAAGCGGGGATCAATAAGAATGCCCTGCATGCGCTCGGAAGCGAAGTCTTCTGCCGCGTATCCGATCCGGAAATCGCAGCCATCGCCAAGGAGAAAGGCATCGCCCGCTCCATGGCAGCGATGAACTCCTTCGGCACCGACCTCAATGGCTCCATCATCGCCGTCGGAAACGCTCCGACCGCTCTCTACGAAGCCATCCGTATGGTCGAAGAAGACGGTATCAAGCCGGCACTTATCATCGGCATCCCTGTCGGCTTCGTCGGTGCCGCTGACTCGAAAGAGCAGCTTGTCCGCCGTGCGCCCTGCCCCTTCATCACCGTCCGCGGCACCAAGGGCGGCAGCTCCATCGTCGCTTCCTGCGTCAATGCGCTGATGTACAATCTCGTAAAGCGCAACAATAACATGCTCTTTGTCGAAGGTAAGAAATAGAACTCGTCAAAAGCACGATAAAATCCCGCTCTGTGAGGAGCGGGATTTTTGTCGTGTAGCAACCGTGTTGCAATATGGGGTGGTGGGGGTGATAGTCCGTGGGGAGTGCTGTCCCTTGATTACATTTGAAAGCCTTGCTTGAATGAGAAATTAGAAATGAGAAATGCGAAATGGTGGTGCGGCGCATAAAAATCAGAAGCGCCGCGGAGTACAAATAGTGGCGATGTCCGAGTTCTGTTTGTTCCTCCTTCCAGAGGAAGGGGATAGATGAAGTTCGATTTCTGCTTTCAGACTTCAAGAAACACATGCTCTAGGGGCTAATCTTGAAGTTTGAAAGCAGGGATGAGTGGCTAGAGAAACGATGATTCAATCGCAGAGTCAGATTTTATCAGTGTTTCCTTAAATGCCACTTTCGGGCATCGCCCCATAAATATTTGCGGCGAAGCCGCCACCACCATTCCTAATTCCTCATTCCTAATTCCTCATTCATGCGGAGCTTTCAGCCACAATCAAGGGGCAGCACGTCCCACTGGCTATCCCTGAACCTCTTTTATATCAATTTCCTGAAATACGGGATCTTCTTGATTCCCCACGTCAGCACCACGCCGAGCGCGTAGGCGAGGGTGATCCAGATGACGGCATCGAAGAAGGGGAAGCGGTAGAGGTAGACCAGAAGGACGCGGGAGAGGATGACGTGCGTGAGATTTCTTGTGATTTCCTCGAAGAGCATGACGCCGAAGGAGATGCCGCCCAGAAAGACGAGGCGGCGCGACCATGCCTCGGAGACGTGGTGGGTCATGAAGTACCAGCGGGCAAGGCAAAAGACGAAGGCGGTATTCAGGAAGAGGAAGGAGTCGTAGAAGCGCTCGGAGATGGCTTCCGTCATGCCGCCGGCGCAGACGCCGTGGTAGTAGGTCATGAAGCCTGCGATGGCGGTGCCGGCGAGGGCGATAAGCCCCAGCTTTGCCAGATTTCTTTTCGTCAGCCATGTGTCGGGGAGTACATGCTCGATCCAGTAGCCCATGAGGAAATAGAAGGACGGTTCGCTGATCGCGAGGAGAGGATTCACAAAGTAGTTCATCTCCGCGCTGCCCTTGAAAATGAGAAAGGAGATGACAGGCACGCAGCCGACGAAGAAAAGATTGAGCCCGATGAGGTAAAGATAGAGCTCCTCTGTCATGGCCTTTACCAGTTTTCTCCAGATGGGGAGCATCAGGAGGAAGCCGATATATATGTATAAGAAATAGTAGGCGGTTGCCATCTGCGAGGAGTAGAGCATCGTGAAGAATTTCGCGATGTGCCCGGGGATGGTGAGGGGGAGATTGTGGTAGAACCAGACATAGTTGATGAGGGAGAAGACGAAGATGACCTGCAGGAAGCGCCAGATGCGTTTCTTGAAGATGGTGGAAATCGGCTCTTCGCGCCCCAGAAGCAGCGCGCCCGAGATCATGAAGAAGATCGGGACTGCGGTCTTCACCCAGAAGGGGACGGCGAGGTAGAAAGGGTAAAAGAGCGACTCGGGGCGGTGAATGAAAATAGAGAAGCCTTCGGTCGCACTATGGGTGAACATGACCAGCCAGATGCAGAGGAAGCGCAAAAATTCGATGTGGAGCAGCTTCTTTTTGGCAGGCTTTTCAGAAATAGGGGTGGTATTCGTCATGGGGAGACCTTCTTTGCTAAAGTATTTATTGTTTAAGGGAACACTGATTAAATCGTTGTCCGACTTGGCTCTTGTATTTTCATGCAAGGCGAGG
>CAVBQN010000173.1:0-2496 GCA_963597545.1 Fusicatenibacter saccharivorans | reverse complement strand
ACGGAAATTATAACATTTCCACTCAAAGGGAGGCTTTCCTCTTTTATTGTTTCTGGAAAAATTCCCCTACCGAGTAAAATTTTACACTAAGATATGGGATTCAGGAGTCTTGAGTGACTAGTGACTTGTGACTGGTGACTAAGAATTAGTAGCTAGGGATTAGTAGCTAGGGATTAGGGATTTGGGATTAGGAGTGACTGGTATTCTCCGGTATCGTCATCCCGAGCGCAGCCGAGGGATCTTTACTGCACTGAGAGAATCAGCGTGTATGCGCCGAGGGAAAACGATGTCCTGGTGCTGCCTCACATCCGATTTCCTCGCCGCGCCTCTCGGAGATCGTGAAGGCGGGGGAGAAAGTCGTTATCATCACGAGCGACGTCACGTGCCCCGTGCCTTCCTGGCTTCTTGTCCCCTGTGTCCTGCAAGAGTTGGAAGCTGCGGGCGTCCGCGAGGAAGATATCACCGTCGTCTTTGCGCTGGGCTCCCATCGCCATCTGACAGAAGAGGAGCGAGAACGCCTCGTCGGTGAGTGGGCGTATCACAAAGTGAAATGCATCGACAGCGATCCGGAAGACTGCGTGCATCTTGGCACCTGCAGGAATGGGACCTCTGTCGATATCTTCCGTACGGTTGCCGAAGCCGACCGTCGTTTCCACCAGCGGCTATCCGAAGGATATCAATCTCTATCAGGCGCAGAAATCCATCGATAACGCGAAGCACGCCGTGAGAGAGGGCGGCATCATGATCATTGCCGCGTCCTGCCATGAAGGCTACGGCAGTGCGCCCTTCACCCGCTGGATCGAGACCTACGCGACACCGGAAGAACGCATCGCAGCCATTCACGAGCACTTCGAGCTCGGCGGTCACAAGTCGGCGGCTCTCGGCCTTGTGCAGCAGAAATGTACCATCTATCTCGTGACTGATATGGACGATGCTCTTGCCAGAAAAGCGAATATGGTGCCATTCCATGACCTCCAGCAGGCTGTCGATCAGGCGCTGGAAAAGATGGGAGAGAAGTCGAGCGTCTACGTCATTCCTGTCGGCGGATCGACACTGCCGATGATTCAGTGAATGAGAAATAGAAGCGCGGCGCATCATAAAAGAAAACGTGCCGCGAGTCTTATACCAATAAAAAACAATCCATGGCGTCATGCCATGGATTGTTTTTTATTTGGTGGAGTAGCCTCATCAAAATCCGAACTCAACGCCGACTCGATCTCTTCAAGCGAGATCGTCTGCGTCCCATGTTGATAGTTGTAGGTCAAGACCAGTTTATCATCGAACACATACACGGCGTTTACAAATGTATCAATCAGGCGTTTCTGAAAATCACGGTTTGCTGGATCGCCATGACGGAACTGCTCAAACCATGCCGTCATCTGTTCGCGGGTCAGCTTTGGCTTTTGCAGTTCAGCGGTCTGGATATTCACAAGGATTTCTTCTTTTCGTGCTTCCAGCTCATCAAGCCGCTGTTTAGTGGACGGCGTGAAAATGCCCTGCTCGATTGCTTTCAGAATGTTTCCAATGGAGGACTCGGTTTCCGCAAGCTGTGAGCGAAGCGCAGGGGTTGTTGTGTCTTCCTGCTCCTGCATAACAAGAATTGCGTCAATGAGCCTGTTAATCTTCTCTTCATCCATGACGCGCTGCATGGTCAGGCGGACAACAACACGTTCAATCCAGTCTTTGCGAACAGCCTTCTTGTCGCAATCCTTCAGGCGCTTCGCACCGCTGCATTTGTAATAATAGTGCATAGCGCCGGTATGGCTCTTGCCGCTTTCACCAACCATCATGCGCTCACACTTACCGCAGAACAGCTTTGTTGTCAGCAGATAGTCCTCTTTTGCTTTTGCCATTGCGGGAGCATGGCGGTTCTTCTCCATGCGTTCCTGCACACGGTTGAACAGTTCTTCCGGAACGATAGCAGGAACGCCGCCCTCAATCACAACGTCCTGATAACGGTACTCGCCAATGTATTTGCGGTTTTTCAGCAGAGAGCTGAAACTATTGATATTGAACGGCTGCCCCTTTTTCGTTCTGAGTCCGCGAATATTGAAATCCTCAACAATGGAACGAACCGATTTGCCATCAGCATACTTTTCAAATATCTCAACCACTAATGGTGCAGTCACGGGATCGATCACAAGCTTCTGTGCTTTCTTGTCCAACAGATAGCCGAGCGGAACGCCACCGCCGTTGTTTTTCCCTTTCAGCGCGTTCTCTTTCTGTCCACGATGGATCTTTTCTGATAACTCGGCAGAATAGAACTCGGCATAGCCTTCCAGCATTGCTTCCAGAATGATTCCTTCCGGACCTTCGGAGATATGCTCTTTCGCAGAAACAACCTTTACACCATTCTTTTTCAGAATGTGCTTGTAGTGTGCGCTGTCGTAACGGTCACGGGAAAAGCGGTCGAGCTTCCATACAAGGACAATCTCAAACAGCTCTTTTGCGCTGTCCTTGATCATGTGCTGGAACTCCGGTCGATCTGCCGTTTTT
>CAVBQN010000172.1:0-2545 GCA_963597545.1 Fusicatenibacter saccharivorans | reverse complement strand
TCTTATTTTTTCAGATGATGGCTGCCACGTTCGGTGATCGGCACGCCTTCTTTGCAGAGCGGGCATTCTTCCGGCTTGTAGGTCGGAACGGTGAGGTGGAGCAGCGGGTATACCTTTTCCTTCGGTACGCCGAAGTCTGCTTTGCCGCCGCTTCTGTCTACGAAGAGACCGATGCCGACGATGTCGCCCTTGGCTTCATTCACGACATCAACGACTTCTTTGATAGAGCCGCCGGTGGTGACGATGTCTTCGACGATGAGGACTTTTTCACCCGGAGCGACCTTGAAGCCGCGGCGCAGGGTCATCTTGCCATTTTCTCTTTCGGTGAAAATGGAACGAACGCCCAGCAGACGGGCAGTGACCTGAGACAGGATGATACCGCCGGTCGCCGGTCCAATGACAGTCTCGATGCCCATATCCTTGAAATGGTTTGCAAATTCCTGGCAGAGCTTTTCCGTGTATTCCGGATGCTGGAGCACGTTGAATTTTTCTACATAAAGAGGGCTGTGAAGACCGCTGGTCAGAAGAAAATGACCTTCCAGAATGGCTTTGGTTTCTTTCAGTAAAGATTCGACTTCTTTTTCGTTCATTATGCGTTCTCCTTTATTTCTTTTAAAATTAAACGGGCAGCCGCACAGGGATCAATGGCCTGTGTGATCGGACGTCCGATAACGAGCATGGAAGAGCCGTCCTTGAAAGCCTGTGACGGGGTCGCGATGCGTTTCTGGTCATCGGTCTGGGCAAAGGATGGGCGGATGCCAGGGGTCACGATGAGGAAATCATCCTTTCCGGCCATCTCGCGGATGCTGCCGGCTTCTTTCGGGGAAGCGACGACCCCATCGACACCGGAGGATTTCGCAAGGGAAGCCAGTTCCAAGACATGCTCCTGAATGGGGAGGTGTCCGCCGACTTCCTGCCATCCCTGGTCATCAAAGCTGGTGAGGACGGTGACCGCCAGGATCTTCGGACGTTCTACGCCCAGTTCATCCGCAGTGATCTTCGCATAGCGCGTGGCTGCCTGCATCATCGCACGACCGCCTGCTGCATGGACGGTGATGAGGTTCACGCCGAGACGGGTGACGGAGGCCACGCTGTGGCCGACGGTATTCGGAATATCGTGGAGCTTCAGGTCCAGGAAAACCTTCTTTCCGTGTTCCTTCAGGTAGCGGATCGTATCACTGCCTGCGCTGTAGTAGAGCTCCATGCCGACCTTGTAGTAGGAGATCAGATCGCCAAGCTCATCGACCAGCGCTTTCATTTTGTCAAAGCTGTCGACGTCCAGTGCGACGATCAGTCTGTCGTCGGCGGTATAGATTTCGTTTTCTTCTGCCATTTCCGCTCTCCTTCATGGGAATAATAGGTATCTAAACTATTATATCATTTATTCAGGAAATCGGGGAAGAAAATTATAAAAGATGGATGCTGAATGGATGGGAGCAGCGCATTTCGTCATCCTGAGCGGAGAAAAACGTCGTATGTTAAAAAATGGTTTATCTGAAACAGGAGGACTGAGTCGAAGGATCTAGGGAAACGCTGATTCAATCGCAGAATCAGATTTTATATGGATTTTTATACATAGCTTCGTCATCATCTTCCTTAAATACTAAGCGCCGCGGAGTTTTGATAGCGCTTCGCGCCGTCGTCATCTCGAGCGTAGCCGAGAGATCTTTCTTGCACTGCGGTCAGTATCACATAGGCACTGTACGGAAGCGACGCCTTGGTGCTACACACATTCTTTGTTTATCGGTCTGCAAAGAAGATTTCTCGCTTGCGCTCGAAATGACGATATGGGAATTTGATGTCTCTTAGTCTCTTAGTGACCAGTCACTCGCACACAAAAAGTAGCTGTGAAGAAATGAATCCTCATTTCTCACAGCCCCTTTTTACTTTGCCTTCATTTGGTTCAGGGTTCTCGTGGCGGCTTCGCCGCCTTTTTTTAGAAGATGGCATTCTCGTATCGTCAGCCTTCCCCTCTAGGGGAAGGTGCCCCGCAGGGGCGGATAGGGCACTGGCGGCATGAAAAAGACAGATGAGGAAAGCGGAGAAATGCGCGGCACATGTGGGGAAGCGTCAGTCCCTCGCCGCGAATAACAAAAATTTCTCGCTTGCGCTCGAAATGACGATATGGGAATCTGATGTCTCTTAGTCTCTTAGTCTCTTAGTCTCTTAGTGACCAGTCACTCGCACAAAAAAAGCAGCGCCGAAGCGCTGCTTTTTATTTTCCCGCGTGCATGGCGGCTTCGCGGATCATATGGACGGTGATGGAGTTGAATTCTACGGGTGTTTCCAGCGCTTTGACTTCTTTGAAGCCGACGCCGAGTTTACCCGTATAGTAAGCGGTCGCCTCGCCCTTGCTGTTGATCTTAGCTGCATAGATGGTCTTATCATCCCCAAGACCGACCAGACGGTAGGCCCCCGGCGGAGAGATGACGCGCCACGAGCTGTCATCTCCATTGAAAGTGTACATGATACCCTTCTGGCTGTCATCATAGAAGAGGCGGTCTGCATCATAGTAGACGGCCATCTTGCCGATGTGCGAGGTCTG
>CAVBQN010000171.1:0-2545 GCA_963597545.1 Fusicatenibacter saccharivorans | reverse complement strand
GCAGGCGGGAATACAAATGTCACCGGTTCAAACGTGGTAGGCACACATGACGTAGAGATTTCTTCCGGCAAAGATACTTCCATTTCCAGCGCAGAAGAGCACGAACGGCATGACTACGCCAAGCAGGTCAAGAAGAGCGGCCTGCTCTCGGGTGGCGGACTCGGCTTCACCATCGGAACGGAGAAACAGAAAGATCAGTATGTGGAATCAGGCTTGATGCAAAAAGGTTCTCTCATTGGCAGTGCGAAGGGAAATCTGTCAATTTCTTCTTCCAGACAAAAAATAAAGCCAGCCGTGCGGTCAGTGTGGACATTTCTCTCGGTACGGTCAGGTCTACCAGCAGCTCTGAATCTGTAACGCCACAGACGTCGGTTCATTTTAAGCGTGCTTTATTGTATGTAAACGAAATGCGCTTTACAGCAGACAGAAGATCTATACGGCGATACCCCTTAGAAAAGGATCTCTATATGATGTAAGAAAATATGTGTTGTTTGGGATGCGCGGGCCATAGGCCCGCGCATTTTTATTTGTGAAGAGCAGTGAGGCACACGTTAGAAATGAAAATGATGTTCGAGTGTGGTAAAAAATGCGTCAAAGCTCTTTACTTTTTCTCTTTATCGTGATAAAGTATAACCACAACAAAGAAAGAGGAGGGCTCGTATGGCTCATGCAATAGACGATTTAAAAATGGTGCATGAAGAGGAAATGAAGAATTATGACCGCATCGAGAGTGCGGTGGTTTCCGTCATGCGGCGGCACGGATGCAAGATCATCCAGACGCCGACTTTTGAGGATTACGATACATACGGCACCTATTTCCCGCAGCTGCAGCGCGAGATGATCAAGACCATCAGCAGCGAGGGGGAGGTGCTGGTCATGCGGCCGGATGTGACGGTGCCGCTCGTGAAGACGGCGTCGCGCGAGTATCCGGATGCGCGGCAGCTTTTGAAATTCGGCTACGTGTCGATGGTCTTCCGCGAATACTATGGCAAGTCGACGCACGGGAAGTATTTCCTGCAGAGTGGGGTCGAAGTCCTGGGGGATGAGACGCCGGAGTGCGATGGCGAGGTCATGGTGATGGCGGCGGAATTCCTAGAGTCGGTGGGCATCCATGATATGCGTATCGATCTCGGAAGCGTGGCATACATGGATGCACTTTTCGAAGAGCTGCGTCTCTCGAAGGAGGAGCTGTCGCAGGTGCGGGAGTTCCTGGAGAAGAGAAATCTCGTTTCCTTTGAGAAGCTGGCTGACCGGCTGTCGATCACGAAGATCCAGCGGGATGTGCTCTTGGAGCTGCCGCGGCTCTTTGGCAGCTATGAAGAGACGCTGAAGCGGGCGGAGGGGCTTTGCCTGAATCATAAGATGGCGGATGCCCTCGCTCGCCTTGAGAAGGTGTATGAGTATCTGGCGGTCGCGGGCTATGCGGATCGCGTGCAGCTGGACTTCGGCTTCACGTCGCACATGGGATACTATACGGACTTGGTTTTCCGCATTTATGCGGATGGCGCGCTGTACTCGCTGATTTCCGGCGGGCGGTATGATTCGCTGGCGGCGCAGTTCCAGGTGCCGCGTCCGGCGTGCGGCTTCGGGATGAATATGAATTTGCTTTATGAAGTGATGGCGGACTCGAATCTGCTGGAAGAAATGGCACCGTCGTGCGATCTGGCGGTGGTCTATGAGAAGGCGGATCGGGATCTCATCGTGACGCTCATGGCCTGGCGCAAGAAGGGCTACTCGGTGATGGGGGTCGCGAGTACGAATGCGATCGCCAGAGGTGATTATAAATTGATTGTTTCTTATAAAGAGGGGCGTTTCCTTTTAGAGGGGGCGGCGCTCACGAAGGAAGAGCTGGAAGAAAAATTGGGAGGTCTCTAGTATGCTGCATATTGCACTGGCGAAAGGGCGCATCGCGAAGACGGTCATGAAACGGCTGGCGGAGGGGGGCTTCCATTTTTCTGATTATTCAGATGAGAGCCGTAAGCTCATTTTCACCGATGATGCGGAGCGCATCCGCGTGACGCTGGTGAAGAGCCCGGATGTCGCGGTGTATGTGCGCCGCGGGGCAGCTGATGCCGGCATCGTCGGGAAGGATGTCCTCATGGAGGATGGGGAAGAGGATGTCTATGAGGTGCTGGATCTTGGGATCGGCCGCTGCCGCATGGCGGTGTCTGGTATCAAGGGAAATCAGAAGGTCATGCAGAAGCGGATCCTGACGGTGGCTTCGAAGTATCCGTCCATTGCGCGAAAATATTTCGCAGATCGCTTCCAGCCCATCGATATCATCAAGCTGAATGGCTCGGTCGAGCTGGCACCGCTCGTCGGCCTCTCGGATGTCATTGTCGACATCGTAGAAACGGGCACGACGCTTCGCGAGAATGGCCTCGAAGCGTATGATTACTTCATGGATTTCTCCGCCCGCCTGATTTGTAATAAGGTATCGTATAAAATGAAGCAGAAGGAAATTGCAGAGTTTATGGCGTTGGTAAAATAGTGACTGGTAGCTAGGGATTAGTGGCTAGGGATTAGGTTTGCGATACGAGAAAAC
>CAVBQN010000170.1:0-2646 GCA_963597545.1 Fusicatenibacter saccharivorans | reverse complement strand
CCGATGCTATCGATATTCCAACACTTTCATGCAATACCGCTACGTAGCCCCCTCACCCCTTCGGGGAGCTCCCCCGATGGGGAGCCAAGAACGTTCTGCCGCTTAACTTAACAGCATTACCCTAGAGGGGGAAGGCTGCGATACGAGAATACCATCATCTAAAAAAGGCGGCGAAGCCGCCACCTCACCCCTGAACCTTGAACCTTGAACCCTAAACCAAATGAAAGCAAAGTAAAAAGGGACTGTGAAGAAATGAGGATTCATTTCTTCACAGTCCCTTCCCGCTATACATATTTCTTGAGCACAGACAAGAGAATGTCTATATGGATCGGTTTTGCCACATGATCATTCATGCCGGCATCCTTTGCCGCCTGCCTGTCTTCTGCGAAAGCATTCGCCGTCATGGCAATGATGGGGATCTGTGATTTCTTCGGATCCTGCAGCTTTCGGATCCGTCTCGTCGCCTCATAGCCATTCATGCGCGGCATCTGGATGTCCATAAGAATGAGATCGTAGTATCCGTCTGCTGCCTCGATGAGACGGTCGCAGCAGACCTGTCCGTCTTCTGCACGCTCCACCAAGATCCCCTTCTCTTCCAGAAGCTCGCAGGCGATCTCCGCATTGAGATCATTATCCTCAGCAAGGAGAATGCGTTTCCCAGCCAATGATGCCCCCTGGTCTGACGCCGCCTCTGTTTCTTCCCTTTTGACTTCCGATTCATCGGTCAGATGCAGGGGGAGATCCACGCGGAAGCATGTCCCGCAGCCCTTACGACTCTCGACATGGATCGTGCCTCCCATAAGCTCGATCATGGACTTGACGATGGAAAGTCCCAGTCCGGTCCCGATGACTTGATTTTCTGTAGAAGAGCGCTCTCGAGAAAACTCCTCGAAAATATGAGGCAGGTAATCCTGGCTCATACCGATCCCCGTATCTTGGCAGGTAAAAATATAGCGCGCCCTTTCCGCTTCACTGTGAGGCACTTCGCAAAGCTTGATATGGATCGCCTGCCCTGCCGGCGTATACTTGATGGCATTGCTTACGATGTTTAAGAAGATTTCCTGCACCCTTGTTTTATCGCAAAGGACATAGCGATGCTGGATCTCTACCTCTGATGAAAAATGTAGCTGCTTTTCTTTGATATCCGCCTC
The DNA here is from genome assembly GCA_963597545.1 of Fusicatenibacter saccharivorans. Lineage (GTDB taxonomy): Bacteria > Bacillota > Negativicutes > Veillonellales > Dialisteraceae > Dialister > Dialister saccharivorans_A. The sequence goes on along the minus strand of CAVBQN010000170.1, from coordinate 1,495 downwards.
AAAAACCGTTTCCACGGACTGCCACATATCCATCAGGTCTTCCGGGGAAAGATTCAGCCGAGCCGTCCCGCTTTCGATACGTGCCATTTCCAGCACCTGATCGATGATCGTCGTCAATAGCGCACTCGACACCTGCATTTTCGTAAGATATTCCTTTGCCTTTTCCGGACGATCCAGATGCTTTTCCAAAAGGCTGGCAAATCCGGCAATGGCATTCATCGGCGTCCGTATGTCGTGGCTCATATTGAACAAAAAACGAGTCTTTGCCTCATTCGCACTTTTTTCCCGATAAGCGGAGCGCTGCAGTTCGTCCGCATGCTCTGTTTCCCGGCGTCTTCTCCTCAGAAATTGATAAAAAATCGTAACGATCAAGATGGCAAGAAGCCCTGAGATCCCACCGTCAGCGATCCAGTATGCGGGCGGGATCCACCCATTCCCAGGCATAATGTCAAAATACCATATCGCATTCGGGATCTCGCAAGTCACTGTCAGACGATCTTTCGGCATACCCGATTGTCCGCTGGCGATCGTCACAGGCTGTCCGTCTTTGTTGCTGTGCGTCCAGATCTCATACAGGAAGGAAGACCTAGATAGTTGATCCAATCCCGTTTCATTCAAAAATTTCTGCCAGTCAATGACAATGACGACGAATCCCCAAAATGAATGGTGTCCCCTGCCATCCGGGATATACACCGGTGTAAAGAGCAACGCTCCCTGCCCACCCTGCTTCAGCGTATAGGGGCCTCCAAGCGTATACTTCCCGGTCTCCTTTGCCCGAAGTGCATCATAATTTCTTTCATGCTGTGTCAAAAGATTCAGCGACAGCGCCTTCTCGTTCCCCTGCATAGGGTAGATATCGTTGACTACCCCATTCGGCGCCAGCTCATAAGCCTTGACCACACCGTCTTCATTGGGAAATGCCTTTGCCGTTTCAGAGAATGCATCCTGATCCGGCTCACCCCCGGCGAGGATCCGATTGGCCATGAAATCGGAGATCTGCACATACTTCTCAAGCTGCATCTCCACACGGCTTGCTGTGATTTTCGCTGTATACATCGCCATATCTTTCTGTTCTTTTTCCATATAACGGAGTATCAGCGAGCCTGCCGCAAAGCAAAAAAGAAAAGAGATCACACCCATGAGCACGCAATAGATTTTGATCCGTGCCTCCGTTTTATGCTTTCCTTTATGCCTTTCCTCATGATTTTTCTTCATCATTTGACCGTTCCTTTGTATGATTCTTAACTTCCGTCCTCGATCGCATCAAATTTCTTTTAATTTTACACTTTCAACCGATGACTTTCAATATCATCGGGCGCACCGTCTTGAGGAAAAGCAGCCCGCATATCATCCTTTTTTCACGTTTGGGTATAACCGATGTCACATATTTGGCAAATCAAAAGGCGATGTGAAATAACGATCATCTCATTTTCGCGTTCCATCTGCCGCGGGGGACTTGCAGCTCTCATAGGAGTGACCGGGAAACCTTATCCCA
>CAVBQN010000169.1:0-2689 GCA_963597545.1 Fusicatenibacter saccharivorans | reverse complement strand
GCCACGAGAGCCCTGAACCTTGAACCCTGAACCAAATGAAAGCAAAGTAAAAAGGGGCTGTGAAGAAATGAGGATTCATTTCTTCACAGCCCCTTTTCTTATTTGTAAACGATGATGGTCGATACATCATCGCTGCCATTCTCGGAAGAAGTGGTTTCCGGTGATGGCTGTTCCGGAGCGATCACAGTGTCTGAGCTTCCGGCGGCTTTCGCTTTGGCATCGGCTTTCTTTTTCTGAGCCTCCAAGGCAGCTTTTTTCTTAGCCGCTTCCTCGGCAGCCTTCTTGGCTGCTTCTTCCGCGCGGCGCTGCTTCTCTGCAGCGGTCAGGTAGACGGTGTATTTCGGTGTGGGCGAGACCATGGCATTGATCTCAAAGAGGCGTCCCCATGGGAAATCGGCGGAGATCGTCGCCGGGTCAAGTCCCATTTTCCGTTTGGCAAAGTCCTGCACCTCGGCGATCATTTCCTCTTTCATGGCCGGGGTGGGGATGTAATTCGTCCTTTCGAGCTCTGTCAGGCGGTTGATGTTCTTCCTGACGTTTGCCTGATACGCCCAGTTGTCGATGTATTGCTCAGTCAGCATATCGCGGTGATCTGTCTCGCTCATGTCCGGCGCGAGGATGGCCTGAGCGATGGCATAGCCGATCGTGTTGGAGGCCGTGTTCCATCCATTGTAGGCGGCGACCTTGTAGAGAAGACCATGCTGCTTCATGAGGCTCATGAGCGTATTGTCCGAGCCATTGGCGAAGTAGACGTCCACCATGGAGACGGGAATGCCCTTATCGATGACGGCTTTGACCTGATTCATGAATTCCGTGGTGGAAGGCTTCATCATGCCGTAATTGGAAAACTGGCCGGACTCACCCGTGGAGGAAAGGGGGGTATTCACGGCGAGTACGATGTCGGGACGGCCTTTGGGATCCATGATGCCGCCGACGGCTTCTACATGCTCAGCGATGGTTTTTCCGATAGGCTGGCTTTCATAGCTTGGGACCGTATCCTCCGCGCGGCCTAAGGGATAGATGGAGGTGAAGCTCGGCGTGAGGTGATTCACGTCATTGTGATAGCGTGCGATGAGGAGCAGAGCGAGCTGGTCTGCGCCCGGGAAGGAGCCGTAGACCTTGGGGGACAGCTTCGCGCTTTCCTTTCCCAGATACCGTGCTTCCATGGCGGACTGGGAGTTCTTACTGTTATCATCATGCCCTTCACAGAAATAGGCAAAGATACCGCTCTTGGTATCTTTGAGGAGCAGGCGGTTGATCGTATGGTTCTTTGTGCGGCGCTTGAACCAGTCCTGCAGATATTCGGACGGGATGGAGAGCTTCAGGGACAGCATTTCCGCCGCCTCATCCTTTGTGAGTGTGCCTGCATCCATCTTGTCCTGCAGGCCGGAGAGCACATAGAGGTCGTGGCCGTACTTGGCGTAGTAGTATGGCTCGACACCGCTGTTTGAAGCATACGGCGTTCTCATGATGGTGCCGAAAGCATAGATCGGCACATTCGGATACATGCGGTGAAGCCGCTGGATACGGTTTTCCCGCGCCATCAGCGTATCGAGTGATTCATTGTGCTTTCTGGAGTCGACAAGACCGCCGTAGATGATGGTGTCCGTAGAAATCACTGCCGCATCAGCCTCGCGGATATGCTGCTCGACCCAGCGCCAGACCTGATCAGGACTGCCCTGATAATTTTTTCCGGAAAGATAGCCCTTCGGCGGTGTCAGCACAGTGTAGCCAGCCTTCTCTGCGGTGGACACGGTGTAGTCGAGAGAGACAGGACGGTCATCCTGCGGTACAAGCAGGATGGTGCGCGCATCGATCGAAGCCAGTCCGCCTGCGATCAGGAACGCCATAGCCAGCGCGCCGATTTTTTTATGATAGTGCAATGGAAAGCCCCCGTTTGAAAATGAGAAATGAAAAATAGAGAAGCGGCGCGTCAAAGCATGAAAGCGCCGCGTGACAGATCATTCCACGCGGTAGAAGAAATGCTACTGCGTGACATATTTATATGGTATTATTATACCATGAATGACGAAGGTACGCCGAGAAATGAATGATGGCGGTGGTCTGTATTTGATACGCTGTATCATCGTTTTTCATTCTGCGAGGAAAGTAAAAATGAAGGTCAATCAAGGAGAGGAGAACCATCGTGGCAAAATATCAATTCGATGAGCTGGTCAAGGCAGCCGGATCCGGTGAAGGTATCTATGATCATCTGAAGAAGAAGGAAATCAGTGAGAAAGAAGCCATGGAGGACATCCTGCAGGGGAGCTTCCGCTTCTCCATCACCGATGGCTATCTCGTAGAAAAGGGCGGGCAGTTTGACTATGCGTTTGATTTTGGAAATGGGACCTGCGTGCGCTATGACTGGCGAAGCGGCGTCCCTGTCAAGAAAGAGGCAGTGCTGCCGCGCGAGGTGAGGGAGACTTTTGCGAAGAAGATCACATTTCTCTATCAGCTGCCGCAGAAGCAGTTTGTAACCGACACGAAGTCGACGACCATCCAGACGAATGCGTATGAAAGGGAGAAGTATGGGCCCATCAAGCGCCTCACCCGCGCAGAGCTCAGATTCGGCGATAAATTCTTCCGCTGGGTGCCGGAAGAGGATGAAGACCGGCCATTTAAGGAATTGTATGAAGCATTGTGTACACTCAGGAAAACGGTCGATGAATCTATTGGAGTGACTAGTGAC
>CAVBQN010000168.1:0-2785 GCA_963597545.1 Fusicatenibacter saccharivorans | reverse complement strand
TATCTCAGGTCGTAGGCCTGAAAGACAACCCGTCCAACTACCTGCTGATGCAGGCAATGGGCCCGAACGTAGCAGGCGTTATTGGTACCGCAGTAGCTGCAGGCACCATGCTCGCACAGTTTGGCAAATAAGACGCGAAGCGTCTTCAAAAAAGCTCCAGCTTATGCTGGGGCTTTTTTGTTTTGGGGAAGCAGTGACTGGTGACTTGGGACTAGTGGCTAGGGATTAGTGGCTAGGGATTAGGATCCCTTTTTGCACACCGGCATAGCGCCCTATGTGAGACAGCAGAAAAGGGGAAATCCTGCCGTGAAATGTTTGCAAATCGTTATTCTCGTACCGTCATCCCGAGCGTAGTCGAGGGATCTTTCTTGCATACCGGTATATCGCCCTATGTGAGATAGCGGAAAACGGGAAACCACTTGCGAAGGAAGCAAGAAATGACGGAGTGCAAGGAAGATTTCTCGCTGCGCTCGAAATGACGGGACGGGGGGCGTAGCCTAACAAAAGTGGAATGGATATCCTTCGCTTCGTACAACGGACATGTTTGGAAGGTCGTTTTCCCCATATCGTCATCCCGAGCGAAGCCGAGGGATCTTTCTTGCACACCGGTATAACGCCATATGTGTGACAGCGTGAAGTGGGAAACCTTTCGCGAAAGGAGAAAAAACAACGGGTGCAAGAGAAAAAATAAGAAGCTGCACATCATTCCCGTTTACATGTGCTATAAAATTATTCTATATAGGAAACGGACTCCATTTATGAAAAATACTATCTATTTTTTTAATCTATATTTCTAACAAAAAAATAAGGGAAGACCTAAAAGGCAAAATGTTGGTTTCTTTACTGCTAGAAAGGACTAAAAGGCATCAAAAAACAGAGAAAAGAATAGAAAATAAAAGTATGAGAGAGAACAGTCATTGCCAATGGAAGAGGATGGAGAATAGCATCGTTTGATTTAAAAAAATGGATGGCTGATGAAGGAGTATGACCGACAGAATACATAGTATACCCGCCTAAAAAATAACATGTTAGCTATGGATATTTGTGAAATGATACAGATTTTAGTATCATAATACTCGGCGTTCCAATGAGAATATAATTTATTCTCGCAAAGAATGATTGTCCGGCTCGGACGAAAGGAGGATAGAGGTAGAGAGCAGAGTTTTTCAAAAGGGTATTGATTATAGCATTCATCTTTAGATAGCATGACCCATAATTGAAAGACGAAGAAAGCACCGCCGCGTCAGGCGATGCTTTCTGAAAAAGAAATCCGCTGATTTCTTTTCCCATTACGAATTGATTGGCATTACAGAAACACATAGGAAGGTAAATTATGGATCCCGCTATTATTACGCTGTGCGTACTGGGTGTGGCAGCATTCCTGTTCATCACCGAACTGATCCCGCTGGCTGTCACCGCTATGGCAGCATGTACTGCACTGGGCATTCTGGGCGTACTTCCGTCCAAGGCCGTTTATGCAGGTATGTCTAATTCCACCGTCGTTCTCTTCGGCGGCATGTTCGTTATTGGCGCGGCTATGTTCAAGACCGGTCTGGCAGAAGCCATCGGTGTAGCCGTCGTTAAAAAAGCAGGCACCAACGAAATCCCGCTGATGGCTGCGATCATGACTGTCACCATCATTCTCTCCGCTGTATCCTCCAACACCGGTACAGTCGCTTGCCTGATGCCGGTCATCATCGGTATCTGCACCGTTGCAAAGCTCCCGGCTTCCAAACAGCTGATGCCACTGGCTATCGCTGCTAACGTCGGCGGCACCATCACCATGATCGGTACCCCGCCAAACGTTATCGTTACCGGCGCTCTGACGACCGCTGGTCTTCCGACCTTCGGCTTCTTCGAATTCGCTTGGATCGGTATCCCGCTCTCCCTCATCATCACCGTTTACACCCTCTTCATTGGCCGTCATTTCGTAGCAGCTAAGTCCGCTGGCGCGATGGACGAAGAAGCCATCAAGGCTGCTAAGGAAGAAGCTGGTGCAGGTGGAGATGGCCCGAAGAGCAAAGTCAAAATGTGGATCGCCGGCCTCATCCTGATCGGCGTCGTCCTCTGCATGGCTCTGGACCTCAAGACCGTTCCGCTGCACACCGCAGCTGTTACCGGCGCAATCCTCTGCGTAGTCACCGGCTGCCTGAAGGAAAAAGAAGCATACGCTGGTATCGACTGGGTCACCATTTTCCTCTTCGCTGGTATGCTCTCCGTAGCATCTGCTATGGAAAAGACCGGCGCTGGCAAACTGATCGCTGACACCGTTGTCAGCATGATGGGCACCAACCCGAACCCATACGTTCTGACCGCAGTTCTCTTCCTGATCTCCAACGTTCTTACCCAGTTCATGTCCAATACCGCATCCGCAGCGCTCCTCGCTCCGATCGGTATCTCCATCGCGCAGTCCATCGGCGCTGACCCGAAACCGGTTCTGATGGCTCTCGGCATCGCTGCTTCCTGCGCATTCGCTACCCCGATGGCTACTCCGCCAAACACCCTCGTTCTCGGACCTGGCGGCTTCTCCTTCAATGACTATGCAAAGGTCGGCGTACCGATGTGCCTTCTCTCCCTCGTAGTCTGCCTCGTAGTCATCCCGATCGTTTGGCCATTCGGCATGTAAGAAATGAGTCGGCTCATTCTGCAAAGGCGCCCTCGCTTTCGCAGAATGGCGGCTGACATTCTTACTCCTTCTGCAAGAAAAATATATTACAGAAAGGTGGTTTATCTATGGAAACTCCGGGCCCGCTTTCGATCTGCCTCACGAACATGGTTATCGTGT
>CAVBQN010000167.1:0-2863 GCA_963597545.1 Fusicatenibacter saccharivorans | reverse complement strand
TGCCAGAGCGATACAGAAATACTGATTAAACCGAAGCCACGGAGATAGTAATTATCGACAGTCAAATGAATTACCGAGGAAAACTTGACACTTACAAAAGGGCGATCTTCAATTTCTCATTTTCCTCAAAAGATGTATAATATAGACACAGACTTCTAAGGAAACACTGATTCAAAAAGGAGGTATTCCCATGGATTACAAAATGATTCACTACACGGTAGAGAAATCCATCGCGACCATCACGCTGGACTACGCACCGACGCTGAATGCGCTCGACATGAACATGTCGCTCGAGGTGGAAAGCGCGCTCAAGGAAGCGGAAGCGGATCAAGCGGTGAAGGTCGTCGTGCTTGCAGGCGCAGGGCGTGCATTCAGCGGCGGCGGCGATATCCGCTTCATGAAAGCGCACTGCGATGAGCCGGATTTTGCGAAGGAGTCCATGGGACCTCTGGCAGGCAAGCTGTCGGAGATCGTGCTGTACATGAAGAAGATGTCGAAGATCGTGATCTGCGCGGTCGCCGGTGCATGCGCGGGCGGGGCGGCAAATCTGGCCTTTGCCTGTGACTTCATCTATGCCGCAGACAATGCAAAATTCCTGCAGGCCTTTGTCGGCATCGGTCTCTGTCCGGATACGGGCGGCGTGTACACCCTCCCGCGCATGATCGGTACGCACCGCGCCTTCGACATGTTCGTCACGGGACGCATCGTAGCAGCCCAGGAAGCGTATGCCATCGGCCTCGTGAAAGCTGTCACGACGAAGGAGGAGCTCCTGCCGACGGTCTATGCGTTTGCAGAAAAGCTGACGAAGGGCCCGACGCTCGCTTATAGAAATATGAAGAAATTGATGTTCGAAAGCATGTACAAGGGCTTTGAGGAATACATGAAGGCAGAGTCTGTCTACCTCGGCGAATGCTCGTCTTCGGAGGATTTCAAGGAAGGCATCACAGCGTTCCTCGAAAAGCGCCCCGCGGAATTTAAGGGGAAATAGGAAAGGGTTCAGGTTTTAGGGTTCAAGGTTCAGGTTGATGGGTTCGGGGTTGCAATGCCAGCTTCGCTACAAGTTTTAGAAAAGTATTTCGAGCATTTCCCTAGCCCCTTCCTTTGGAAGGGGCAGGCGAGCGCAGCGAGACAGGGTTGGCTCCACGTATGTGAAATGACCGCTTTCCACGCCAACCTCCGCCCCTTCGGGGCACCTCCTTCCAAAGGAAGGAGGGAAAAACAGAGAGCGGGCATTGCCCTATGTATGCTCCGCGGCGCCTAGATCCTTCGACTCAGTTCTCATACTTCAGATAAGCCATTTTCTAGGGAAACACTGATTAAATCGTTGTCCGACTTGGCTCTTGTATTTTCATGCAAGGCGAGGAATAAGCCGCCGCGAATAGCGAGCTATTTAAGGAGGGTTATGACGAAGCATTGCATGAAAATACATGCCAAATCGGACTCTGCGATTTAATCAGCGTTTCCTTAATCATACCATGGAAAGTGAGAAGTGAGAAGTGATGGAGCTGGGCGTAAAAAATAGAAGCGCCGAGGGGGAGCTCCTTGGGCGGCTCCGTCCACTGATTATGAATGAAAGCTTTGCGTGAATTAGGAATTAGGAATGAGGAATTAGGAATGAGGAATTAGGAATGGTGGTGCGGCGCATAAAAATCAAAAGCGCCGCGGAGTTTTGATAGCGCTTCGCGCGGCGCATCGTCATTTCGAACGTAGCCGAGGGTCTTTATTGCAGAACGGTCATCGCCTGATGTGAGGCAGCACTAGGGAAACACTGATTAAATCGTTGTCAGATTTCATTCTTGGATTTTTATACAGAGCAAGGAATCATCTGACGCGAATAGCGAGCTATTTAAGGAAGATGATGACGAAGCTATGTATAAAAATCCATATGAAATCCGGCTCTGCTATTTAATCAGCGTTTCCCTAGAGATCAGGTTCAGGCGGGTTCAGATCACCGCCTGCTCTTACTATACTCAGGGCCTTGGACATCCTTTGGGATAGGGAAGTGAATTTTCCATTTCTTCCAAATGCAAAAAGACCGCATGACAGAAAGATAGACTTTCTATCATGCGGTCTCGAAAAACAGAGGATGGAACGCTTGTTTACCCCCCCCGATTTTTCTCTTGTTTCATCATTGCAACGTGGCAGCACAGCTTCATTTTTTCTTTCATATCCATGCTCCTCCGTTTCATACCAACGATTTTTAAACGGTTCTTGTATTAAGGACACACTGATCGAATCGCAGAGTTCGATTTAATCAGCGTTTCCCTTATTATATCATGGATTCCATTTTTGAAAATACCTTTTTCCTCATTTTTCGTCCTGCTAAGAGATAAAAGATGTCTCTCTATATAGCTGCTCAACTGCCCCCAAAAAACATTTCCTGCTATTCGGCAGTGGTTATTCACCATCCTGTGCAAAGTCCTTGCAATAAAAAAGGCGATGTGAAACAACGATCATCTCATTTTCGCGTTCAATCTGCCGCGGGGGACTTGCAGCTCTCATAGGAGTGACCGGGAAACCTTATCCCAGCTGTCTTTCATGCCATAGTCACCCTATCCGCCCCTTTCGGGCACCTTCCCCTAGAGGGGAAGGCTGCGATACGAGAATACCATCTTCTAAAAAAAGGCGGCGAAGCCGCCACGAGAGCCCTGAACCTTGAACCCTGAACCCTGAACCAAATGAAAGCAAAGTAAAAAGGGGCTGTGAAGAAATGAGGATTCATTTCTTCACAGCCCCTTTCCTTAGGAAACACTGATCAAATCGCAGAGTCAGATTTTACAAGAATTTTTATACATAGCTTCGTCATAGCCTTCCTTAAATAGCTCGCTATTCGCGTCAGGTTATTCCTCGCTATGCATAAAAA
>CAVBQN010000166.1:0-2900 GCA_963597545.1 Fusicatenibacter saccharivorans | reverse complement strand
GGGTCATGAGAGAAACGCGCAAACGGGAAACCTGTTATCCCAAAGCCTTCGGGCATCGCCATGATTTATACTCCGCGGCGCTTCTGATTTTTATGCACCGCACCACCATTTCGCATTTCTCATTTCTAATTTCTCATTCAATCGAGGCTTTCATTCGTAATCATGGAACAGCACGCCCCACGGGCTAACCCTGAACCCTCATCGATTTTATGATTTCTTTAACTCCCGGCGATCCGCCATACACACACTATATTTATACTACTTATATATGTCTCATTATATATCCCTGAGTGTGCTATAATATAGCGTAGGCTTATGTGCCTCAACGGAGGAACCATGATATCGATCGTAACACCTGTATATAATGAAGAAGGCAACGTCGTCTATTTCCATGACGAAGTGACAAAAGTCATGCAGACACTGGATATGGACTACGAGATCATCTACGTCAATGATGGCTCGAAGGATCGCACGGACGAGCTGATCCACCAGCTGGCAGCCGGCGACCCGCATGTGCGGGCGCTGACCTTTGCGCGCAATTTCGGCCACCAGATCGCCATCACCTGCGGCATGGACTTTGCCATCGGAGACGCCGTCATCACGATGGACGGCGACATGCAGCACCCACCGGCGCTCATTCCGAAGCTCATCGAGAAGTGGCAGGAAGGCTACGACATCGTGCAGACCATCCGCACAGCGACTGAAGATGCCGGCCCCATCAAGAAACTGACCTCGGCAGGCTACTACGCGGTGATCAATTCCATTTCCAATTCTCCCGTTGTCCCGGGCGGCTCCGACTTCCGCCTGATGGATCGCAAAGCGCTCGATGCCTTTCTGCGTTTCCGTGAACACTCCCGCTTCATCCGCGGCATCGTAGGCGGTCTTGGCTTCAAGCAGTGTACCATCGAATTCGAAGCGCCTGCCCGCCACGCCGGCGTCTCGAAATTTTCCATGAAAAAAATGCTGCACTTCGCGATGGACGGCATCATCACCAATTCCACCCTGCCGCTGCGTGTGGCATTCTATCTGGGTGTCCTCGCCGCTGTCGCGGGCATCCTCCTCATTCTTCATGTCCTCTACTGCGTCATGATGGACCAGGCCGTCCCCGGCTGGGCGACCATGACCATCCTCATCGCCATCTTCGGCAGCTTGAATCTCATGGGCCTAGGCATCATCGGCGAGTACCTTGGGCGTATGTTTGAAGAAACCAGAAACCGCCCCCTCTACTGGCTCTCCGATGACACCGCCGCCCATCTCGATAATCCATATCGCGTAAGCCATAAAAAAGAGTGACTAGTGACTAGTGACTGGGGACTAGTAGCTAGGGATTAGACGTTACGTCAGACATCAGACGTCTGCCCTTCGGGCATCGCCACTATTTATACTCTGCGGCGCTTAGATCCTTCGACCCAGTTCTCATACTTCAGATAAGCCATTCTCTAACCTCCGCTCAGGATGACGAAATGCGCCGCACCAACCCCTTTGAACCTCTTGAACCTATAGAACCCGCTCCCCCCTCTTTCATACGAAATCAAGGGGTAGCACGCCCCGCGGGCTACCCCTTCACATTCCATTTTTCCGAAAGGAGACCTCCTCTTGTCCAATACATCCTTTTTTGAAAGTGAATTGTTTTCCGAACTGACAGAAGACCTGCACCAGTCTTCGCGTTTTACTGCGACGTACCGCATCGCAGCTCCCACCTATGAAGAGGCGAAGAAGATCGCCTTCGCCATCGCCGTCGAGCAGACGATCGAGTGTCCTTACGAGCTGGTAGACGGCACTCCGATCGCTGACACCATCGTCGGAGAGATCGAAGATCTGAAAAAGGCGGAGGCCGGCGCATACTATGCGACGATCTCCTATGAGCCGGAGGCTGTCGGTGATGAGATGGCCGAGCTCCTCAATATGCTTTTCGGAAATACGAGCCTGCAGCCCGGCGTCCGCCTCATGTCCTTCGAACTGCCCGAGACCATGTACAACAATTACCCGGGCCCGCGTTTCGGCAGAAGCGGTCTTCGTGACCTCTGCGGCGTGCCGCGCGGTCCGATCTTCATGTCAGCCATCAAGCCGCTCGGCAGATCTCCGAAGGAGCTCGCGCAAATGGTCTATGACCTCGCACTCGGCGGCTGCCCCATCATCAAGGATGACCACAGCCTCATGAACCAGAGTTATGCGCCTTTCAAGGAACGCGTCCTCCAGTGCGTCATGGCACTTGCGGATGCCAAAGAGAAAACAGGCAGGAAAAGCATGTACATCGCCAACTGTACCACAGATGGTCTGGGCTTCCTCGAGCGTGCCTATCAGGCCAAGGAGATCGGGGCTGACGGCATCATGGCCGCCCCTGCCATCACCGGCTTCACCATGATCCGTGATCTCGCACGGGATCCGGACTTCGGCCTGCCGATCTTCCTGCACCCCTGCTTCTCCGGTCCGCAGGTCCTCTCGCAGGATGCGGGCATTTCCCCCTTCTGCTACTATGGCCAGCTCTCCCGACTCGCCGGCGCAGATGCAGTCATCTTCACCAGCTTCGGCGGTCGCTTCTCCTTCTCGCAGGATACCTGCCAGAAGATCGCGGAAGGCACCGAGTCGAAGATGGCAGACCTTCGGGCAAACTTCCCTGTCCCCTCCGGCGGCATGCGCTGGCAGCTCTTCAAAGAAATGGTCCGCATCTACGGTCCCGATACCATCTTCCTCGTAGGCGGCGCCCTCCAGACAGAAGGCCCCGACCTCACCGCGAATACGAAATTCTTCCTCGAAAAGCTCGCGGAAGCGGCGGGAGAAAAGTGACTAGTGACTGGTAGCTAGGGATTAGGGATTAGGATCCCCCCAACTGAGGAATGCTATTAAGTTAAGCGGCAGAACGTTCTTGGCTCCCCATCGGGGGAGCTCCCCGAAGGGGT
>CAVBQN010000165.1:0-2910 GCA_963597545.1 Fusicatenibacter saccharivorans | reverse complement strand
CCTAGAGGGGAAGGCTGCGATACGAGAATACCATCTTCTAAAAAAAGGCGGCGAAGCCGCCACGAGAGCCCTGAACCTTGAACCCTGAACCCTGAACCAAATGAAAGCAAAGTAAAAAGGGGCTGTAAAGAAATGAGGATTCATTTCTTTACAGCTCCTTTTTCCCGTTACCATATCCTGTTCCTCACGAAATCAACCGGCCTTGGCCATTTTTTCGTGATGGGAGGTCGTCATCCACGCCCCTGCCTTCATTTCAGCGACCATGGAGGTCATGAGACGGTACTCCCCTTCCATACGGAGCAGGTCCTCAAGCTTTCTCGTATGGAGCAAACGGCCATAGATCCGTCCGGCTTCTGCGTAAAGCATCAGTGCCGGATGTTCCGATGGATCACCGGTGATATTGATCCCATTGTCATTCAGGAAATTTGTAATATCGCCAATAAGAGCTTCATACGCATCGAGTAAAGTTTCCATTTTCATCACTGCATCATACATCTTGTTCATGATAGTCTCCTTTCTGCATTCAGCGGCTGCACGAGGAAATAATCTGAAATTAGGAAGTTTACACTCATTTGAAGTGATTTTGACCGGTCTGAAAGGTATTTCCTTCTTCATCCTTTCTGATTCCATTATATCCATCTGTTTTTCTCTTGTCTATAGTTCATGCCAATCGGTTATATCTTTGGCATTTTTTCTCTAAAATATGCCTTTTTGTAGAAACTTTTATGCAGGCTCCGGTTCCTTAGCCTGCCTTCCTCAAAAATAAGTTCTTTGGATCACAGCGTTCGAACGTAAACTGATCCTTAGAGATGCAATACTCCAGCGACCAGTACTCTCCTGATTCGACAGAGACGGAGATCAGGCTTGGCCCTGCCTGATAGTCTTTCATACGCCGTCCCCGGATGTGCCGGCTCCAGTGTGCTTCGACTTCGATGACATGTTTTCCCGGGGCAAGATATACCGCGGGGACTCCGAGCGCATAGAGGAAGGTCTCTGCGCGAAGGCCATCGATGTGCAGGATCGCATTGATGCTGGCATAGTCTATATTTCCCGCATGACGCTTATGCAGGAGAACAATGGCGGAATGCTGGTTGGCCGCTTTCAGACGTTTCATTTTCGTTTTCTGTCTGGCATAGATCAGCCACACGCAGCACACAGCAAAAAGAAATCCGGCGATACGCAGTATGTAAAGCAAAGCATCATGATTTTCACTCATTTTCGTCACTCTTTCTTCGTCTACGATACGGAAAACGGGCAGCCATGGGATCTCCGTCGGCTGCCTCGCTCGCTTCTCTGTTTTATTCCTTTACAACAGCCAACGGTAGAGCCCGAAGTAGGCCAGAACCGACAGGGACACGACGCCCGCTGCGGAGATGAAGAACATCCGCAGGAAGAGCCGATCCAGCTCACCGTCTTTCAAGCCACCTTCTGCCGAATAGGCCGCCAGCGCCAGCGCACCGCCCGTCGATAAAGGGCTGATGCCTGCCGTATTGGAGACCATGGTGATCGCAGTGACCCATTCGACCGGATCGGCACTGCTTCCCATCTGTGCCAGGATATGTGGCACGGTCGGAATGAGCGTGGGCATGACGACACCGGAGGTCGAGGAGAACCACGAAAGGACGCCTGCCGTGATCCCCAGAATGCTGACTGCGCTCGAGTCACTCATGATGGAAGCAAGCGCATCTGAGAGAAGATCGATCCCACCTGTCAAAATGATGACATTCATCAGCACGCCGACACCGCAGATCAGAAGAAGCGTCCCCCAGGGGATGCGGCGAAGCGCTGCCGTTTCATCGGAAACATTCAGAAACGACAAGATGGCAGCGACGCCGAAGCTGGCAAGTCCCACATTGATATGAAAGAACAGGACAAGGACCACCATGCCCGTAATGCCTGCCAATGTGATGATCTGCTGCCGCGCAAATGAAGGAGTATCCGCCAAATGAAGTACGATGTCGGACTGCAGCCGATAGCCTCCGAAGGCAAAGTAGATCAGCACGGCATAGACGGTCGAGGAGAGGACGCCATTCACGAGAAGCGGTTCCTCGATGCCTGTCAGGCCAAATTCTCCGCATAGATTCAGCCCGATGATGCCCGTCGCAGCCAGCGGCGACATCCCGCCTCCGGCCGCTCCGAGAAAGATGATGGCCGCCAGCATAGCCGGATTGATATTCATTTCCTTCGCAAGTGTCATCCCGAAGACCATCATAATGGCTGCCGTCGGTATGGTACCCGGTCCCAGCGCAGAAAGGATGGTCGCAAAAAGGTACATGACGATCGGCACCAGGTAGGTGCGACGCCCGGAGAGCGCCACGATCTTCTTCGAAAGCAGGGCCAAGGTCCCATTGATCTCCGCCAGTCCGAAAAGATAGGTCACGCCCAGAAGCATGAGAAATAAGGAGTAGTTGAAGCCACGGATGATCTCATCATCAGAGATCCCGGCAAGTCTTCCTATGAGCAGTGCGAGTGCGGTACATAACAGCCCCGTATTCATTTTTTTCACAAAGCCAAGAAATATAGCAAGCCCCAATGCTGCAAGCGACGCCAGTGCCATCATGTCCTCCTCGTTTTTATACTAATCATGTGTTAAGACTAAGCTAATCCTTACAAATCATAGCATGATTTTCCTCTTGGAATAAAATACAGGTTTTGCATGAAAGTTATGCTTGATGGTTAAAAGATGGCGACCGGTCCAAGAGCCCTTGCGGCTTGGAACGTCTTGCTTCTGCCGGAAAACTCTCCCCCCTCTATGAAAAAGAGAGAGGAACGCAGACGGTCATGAGCAAAAGCTGTGAGCGGCAAGAAAAAAACACACCCTCGATCTCTCGATAGGTGTGTTTTTCAGATCTCACTCTTATTTTTTCAGATGATGGCTGCCACGTTCGGTGATCGGCACGCCTTCTTTGC
>CAVBQN010000164.1:0-2935 GCA_963597545.1 Fusicatenibacter saccharivorans | reverse complement strand
CACTGGCTCTTGATGGAGATCATTTTCTTCCCGCTCATTTTGGAAAGAGGAGAATTGTTATGAAAAAGGGAATGTATAAGATGTTGGCTGCGGCCCTCATGCTCACAATTTCGGGGGGGGGTAGTAGGTAGTGCTGCTGACACTACACTGGATACAGTGTATGTCAATGCGGATAGAGATCAGGCGGAAGATACCGTCGGTACACTTCCGGGCGGATTCATCAAAGAAGAACCAAGCGTTGGACTGTTAGGGCATCAGGATGTAATGGATGCCCCTTTTGCTGTGTCTGAAGTCAGCCAGAAGACAATCAAAACTTTCGCTTCTCCGGTGAATGGTGTCAACGAAGCTCTTGCGCTGAACCCATCTGTCACGATTCAGTCTGGGAGCTTGTATCAGGATATTGCGATTCGTGGATTCAGAACGAATGGTCATAGACAGTACGTAAATGGTATTCCAGGCCTTCTCTGCCAGGAAAATATTCCATACTACTGGGTGGATAGTGTCAGTGTGGTTTCCGGCCCGAATATCGGCGTCCGCGGCACAGGCCTGAGCGAAGCTATCGGCGGTGTCGTTGATTATACCTCCAAGAAAGCGGTAACCAATGCCACCGATCTGAAACTGGCGTATCGTGGCGGCAGTTCTTTTGAAGAAGGCGTTGATTATCAGACTCGTCTTGGCAGCGATAAGAAATGGGGCGTTCGCGTTACTACGAATAACATTCATGGGGATACCGCGATCGACAACGAAAAGCTGGAACAGCAGAATATTTTCGTCAATATCGATCACAAAGCAGAGCGCTCAAAGACCAATTTCCTCTTTGGATATAATCATACCAAACATTATGGTGGCCCGTATGGGGTGAGCTTTGATTTTAATACTGTAACAAATCTTCCCTCCGCACCTAAGGGCAGTAACGGATTGAAACCTGATTGGTCTTATAATGCATATGAGAACTATATCATGGCGTTTAACCATGAACAGAAGTTGTCTGAACATGTGACCGGTTTCGTGAATGCTGGGTATCATAAGGAAAACTGGTATGGCTATATTGACGGAAGCCCGAAAGTTTTAAATAATAATGGCGATTACCGAATTAGCATGTCCAACTTTCCGCTGTTCCTTGTGAAAACTTACTTAGGAATGGGCATCAAAGGGGATTTCAACATTGGCAAAGTAAAAAATGAATACATGATCGGTGTGGATAAGAGTTGGGAAACCTACGACATTGACAATGGAAATCCAAACTATTCTTGGAGAGGGTTTGGCAATATCTACCAGACCAACAGCTGGGCAAATCCGGGCGATGCACACTGGATTCCTCTCCATTCTGATACCACGCAGATGGAAGGCTGGCATGTTGTAGACACTCTGAAGGCACTGGATGATAAGCTGCAGGTGACACTTGGCGTTCACGGTCACAGGGCCACTGTGAATCAGGTAGGAGAAACGTCTCTGAAAAAGTCGGATGCCATTACTCCGACCTATGCGATTTCCTATAAATTTACGCCAGATTTCATGATGTATGCTGACCATACGGAAAGCTTCGGGATGGGCGCACGCGTCTCTACCACTTCTTCAAACGATTATGTCAATAAAGGCAAAATGCTTGATCCGGCAAAGACGAAGCAGAATGAAGTGGGCTTCAAAGTAAAGACTGGTAAATTCCTGAACACACTGGCATACTTTGATATCAAACAGGCGAATGCAATCGACGTAAAACTGGCGAATGGCAGATGGCTCCGCGCACTGGATGGGGAACAGGAAAATAAAGGCTTTGAATGGGCCTTCACCGGCAATATCAATGACAGATGGGATCTCATCGGTGGCGCTATGTATATCGATGTCAAACAGACAAAGACGAAAAATGGGGCTAATGATGGTAAACCGGTAGACGGCATCCCGCACTGGACGGCAAATATCGGCGCGATTTATCATCCAAACAGCCAGTGGTCTATTATTGGTCGCGGCAATTATATCGGAACAGCGAAGATCAATGGAGATACGATCAAAGTACCGTCTTCCTTCGTATTTGACCTGGGTGCGACCTATGATACCACTTTTGGCAAGACGCCAGTCACTTTAAAAGCCATGCTCTATAATGTAGCAGGAAAAGATTACTGGATTCCAAGCGGAAGCTCCAGCAGCTTGACTGTCGGCGGACCACGCACCTTCGTATTCTCCGCTAATTTCCGTTTCTAATTTCAAAAGGAGAAACCTATGAGCAGAACTATCCGCCGGATGCCTCTGGCGATTCTCACGATCATTCTCACCGTTCTGCTCCTCTTCTCCTGCCTTCTCGGGCTGAAGCTCGGGTATCTCTCTGTGTCCCTGTCGGGGATCGTATCGATCCTTGCTTCGCATTTTTGGGGAAGTGCGCTTCCTTCAGACATTGCGATGGGCGCGGCGGATGCGGTCTGGGATCTTCGGCTCCCGCGCATCCTGCTTGCGCTGGCGGTCGGGATGGGGCTTTCGCTGTCCGGCATGGTGATGCAGGCGATGTTTCGGAATCCGATGTCAGACCCTTACATCATGGGGGTATCCTCCGGGGCGTCGCTCGGGGCAGCTGCTGCTGTTTTCTTCGGTGCGGGGGCGGCTTTCGGGGTGTCTGCGATCGGATGCGGGGCATTTCTGGGCGCCTTGGCTTTGTCGCTCGTCCTTGCTATCGCGGCAGGCCGCGTGGCACCGGGGGATTCGTCCTATCTTCTGATTTTTGGCGCGGCGCTTGCGGCAGTCTGCGGAGGGATCACGAGTGTGCTGGTGTATATCGGAGCCAATGCGACGGGGATGGATGTGACGCTGTACTGGCTGATGGGATCTGTTTCCTTCGCGAAACTCCTGCCGACGCTCTCTGTTCTCTCCATCGTGCTTGCTTTCATCATTTTTTTCTCTACACAGACAAGGATCCTGAATCTGATGCTGGAAGGGGAGGAAACTG
>CAVBQN010000163.1:0-2962 GCA_963597545.1 Fusicatenibacter saccharivorans | reverse complement strand
CACTGGCTCTTGATGGAGATCATTTTCTTCCCGCTCATTTTGGAAAGAGGAGAATGGTTATGAAAAAAGAAATGTATAAGATGTTGGCTGCTGCCCTCATGCTCACAATTTCGGGGGGGGAGTAGTAGGTAGTGCCGCTGATACTACACTGGATACAGTGTATGTCTATGGGGATAGGGATAAGGCGGAAGTCCAGCCACTTGGCTCCCTTGCGTATCAGACGCAGAATGTGGGACTCTTAGGAAATAAAGATGCTCTCGATACCCCGTTTACCAGCATGTCTGTCAGTCGTAAATCTATAGATACTTTTGCATCCCCCATGAATGGTGTCATGGATGCATTAGCTTTAAATCCATCGGTCAGACCTGTGGGCGCTGGAATTGCGAACGAAGTTTCCATCCGCGGCTTTAAGGTGTCTGACCATTCTTTGTATGTCAATGGCATCCCAGGGCTTTTGAATCAGCAAAAGTTAACCGATGTATATATCGAAAATGCTAATGTCATTTCAGGACCTAATATCGGCGTGGCGGGAACGACTGCCAATCAGGCAGTGTCCGGTACGATTGATTTCCAGTCCAAGCGTGCACAGTCTACACCGAATACCGATCTGAAACTGACCTATCGTGGCGGCTCCTCTTTCCAGCAGATGGTCGATGTAGGCAAACGTTTTGGGGATAACCAGCGCTGGGGTGTTCGTGTCATGGCGGACAACATTGATGGAGAAACAGCGGTCAAAGGGGAAAAGCTGACACAGAGAGATATCTTTGTCAATATCGACCAGAAAACCACAAATAGCAGGACCAACATTTTAGCAGGCTATAATTATAATAAACAGCAGGGAATGGTTTCATATGGGGTAGGCTTTGATTCGTCCCTTACCTCTTTGCCAAAGCCTTTGGACGGCAGCAAAACTTATGGAACTGACTGGACTTTTAATGAATATGATAACTGGATTTTAGGGATCAATCATGAGCAAAAATTCAATGAGCACATGACTGCTTTCATGAATGCCGGATATCATAGAGAAGATTGGTATGGCTATTTGGACGGCGATCCGAAAATCTTAAACGCAAATGGGGATTATAAGGTTTCTGTGGACGTGTACCCACTGGCCGTTACCAGAAAATACATCGCGCTAGGATTGAAAGGTAAATTTAAGATTGGTGCCAGTGAGCATGAATATGTAGCCAGTGTAGATAGAAACTGGGCAACGAGCTATGGCGGAGAGTGGAAGGATGCCTTTGGTATTGGTAACCCCTATTACTCTATCCAAGGGAATACGAGTCACCCATCCGCAGGTGTTGCGCCAAATACCAATCCATATGCTGCACCATGTCCGAAATACAGAGAAGTAACCATTAACGGCTGGCATCTTTCTGATACGGTTTCTTTCGACAATGGAAAGTACCAGTTTATTGGTGGACTTCATGGACAGACGTTAAAAAAGCACAGTGTTTCTAATGGCATCAATGGACCGGAAGCTAAATATGATGCCGTAAGTCCAACATTGGCTTTTTTGTATAAACCAACTGATAACTTTAGTGTATATGCGGCTCATACGGAAAACTTCTTTGAAGGATCTATGGTAAGCACCAAAGAAAGTGCTGTGTATCGCGCATATTATGAGAACGCAGGTCAGTATTTGGATCCTTATAAGTACAAGCAGAACGAGATCGGCTTTAAACTGAAGTCTGGCAACTTACTTCATACGTTAAGTGCATTCAAGATTGAAAAACCAAATTATGGAGATGTATGGAAAGACGGAAAACTCTACTATGCTGAATTTGGCAAGCAGAAGAACAAGGGGATTGAATACTCCTTTGCCGGTTCTGCGGGGAGCAAATTTGACATCGTGGGCGGGTTTACCTACTTGAACACAAAACAGGCTACCCAAGATGCTAATAATGGCAAATGGGTCAATGGTGTGCCGCAGTGGTCCGCCACCGCTGGCGTGGTTTTTAAGCCGAGTGAAAATGTCCACTATATGGCAAGAGCGCGCTACATGGGGCATTCCTATATTCAGAATGAAAAGCTCAAAGTCCCCTCTTTCTTCCTGTTTGATGTCGGCGCTGACTACACGACAAAGTTGAATGAAACACCTGTGACCTTTAAAGCCATGGTTTACAATTTGTTCGATAAGAAATATTGGAACCCAATGAATAGTAACAGCCTTGCAATTGGTATGCCAAGAACATTCACTCTGTCTGCGGAATTCCGTTTCTAATTCCAAAGGAGAAACAACCTATGAGCAGAACTATCCGCCGGATGCCTCTGGCGATTCTTACGATCATTCTCACCGTTCTGCTCCTCTTCTCCTGTCTCCTCGGACTGAAGCTCGGGTATCTTTCTGTGTCCTTGTCGGGGATCGTATCGATTCTTGCTTCGCATCTTTCGGGAAGTGCGCTTCCTTCGGATATCGCAATGGGCGCAGCGGATGCGGTCTGGGATCTTCGGCTCCCGCGCATCCTGCTCGCGCTGGCGGTCGGGATGGGGCTTTCGCTTTCCGGCATGCTGATGCAGGCGATGTTTCGCAATCCGATGTCAGACCCTTACATCATGGGTGTGTCCTCCGGGGCATCGCTGGGGGCGGCTTCTGCCGTTTTCTTTGGCGCGGGGGCGGCTTTCGGGGTATCTGCGATCGGATGTGGGGCATTTCTGGGCGCCTTGGCTTTGTCACTCATTCTTGCGATGGCGGCAGGCCGCGTGGCACCGGGAGATTCATCCTATCTCCTGATCTTTGGCGCGGCGATGGCGGCGGTCTGCGGAGGGATCACCAGTGTGCTGGTGTATATCGGGGCCAATGCGACGGGGATGGATGTGACGCTGTACTGGCTGATGGGTTCTGTTTCCTTCGCCAAACTCCTGCCGACGCTTTCTGTTCTCGCCATCGTGCTTGCTTTCATCGTGTTTTTCTCTACACAGACAAGGATCCTGAATCTGATGCTGGAAGGGGAGGAAACTG
>CAVBQN010000162.1:0-2991 GCA_963597545.1 Fusicatenibacter saccharivorans | reverse complement strand
GGGGAAGCAAGACGTTACGTAGCTAACGATTTCCTTAACTTAATAGCATTACCCGCAAGGGGGCGGACGATACGAGGGAAACCTGCTGTCAAGAGACCTTCGGGCATCGCCCATCTATACTCCGCGGCGCTTAGATCCTTCGACTCAGTTCTCCCGTTTCAGATAAGCCATTTTTTCTCCGCTCAGGATGACGAAATGCGCCGCCACCACAACCTTGAACCTTGAACCTTGAACCCTGAACTCTCTTTCGCTCAATCAAAGGGCGGCCCGCCCACGGGCTTCCCCTTCTATCCCATCCGTTCTACGACATCCTTCGCCCAGTCGCGATCGATATAGAGATCATTCCTTGTCGCGGCATCGAGGCGTTCATAGGCGCTGTCATAGATGGCCTTGTACAGGGATTCATCAAATTCCATCGATGCCACCATCTCTCCTGCTCGGCGGAAGAGGAAGCCGTGCACACCGTCGTCATTGGTCGCGAAATAGATCTCATCGATCTTCTTATCCTTGTAGTGCGCCTCGACATTGTCCCATACGGAGCTCTTGATGATCTCCACGATCCGGTCATCGAAGCCCGCATCGAGGATGAGGAGCTTCTCCTTGAATGCATTGTAGGAACGGACGAT
The DNA here is from genome assembly GCA_963597545.1 of Fusicatenibacter saccharivorans. GTDB lineage: Bacteria > Bacillota > Negativicutes > Veillonellales > Dialisteraceae > Dialister > Dialister saccharivorans_A. The sequence goes on along the minus strand of CAVBQN010000162.1, from coordinate 2,365 downwards.
GCGTTTCCGATAGCCGTCGAAGGCATTCCCCCGCTGGTCCAAGATCTGCGCCATCTCCGATGCATCCTCGCCATCTGCGCTGACATAGATCAGCACCTTATCCTCCTGCTGATGATAGAGGAAATTGTAATTCAAAAGCGCTGACGCGCCGCACTCCGGGCAGTGGAAACGGAAGGCCTCGTCATTTCTGACCTTCTCCTTCATCTCCGGATCCTTCATCGTATTGATGCTGTCCCATACGAGGAAAGACGTCTTCTTCCCGCATTTCGGACAGGTGATCTCCTGCATAGCACTCTGTGACATAATTGGCCTCCTGTAATTGAATCTCTATCCATTATAACAGGGGACCTGCGCCTTGGGAAGAAATAGTGAGAAATCAAAGCGCAGCGAAGAAAGCAAAGCGGCGCGACGTTTTCTGACGAAAAGGAGATACAGAAAGAGGGCATTCTCCCTCCTTCCTTTGGAAGGAGGTGGCGCGTAGCGCCGGAGGTTGGCTTTGCTCTCTTTCGTCTTCGCCCAACCCCCTGCCCTTCGGGCATCCCCCTTCCACAGGAAGGGGGTAGATGGGTTTTTACCTCTTCGACCTCCTTCCTCTGAAAGGAGTTGGCGCGTATCGCCGGAGGTTGGCTCTCACTGTGGGTTGAAAAAGAATGTGAAATATGCCTTCCCTCGTTTCGTCATCCCGAGCGCAGCCGAGGGATCTTTTTCGTTTCCCCTTTCCGTTTTCCTTCGTAAAGCTGTCTGCATGAAGCACCGTGTTCCCACGTCGCAGAGAGTGCGGTGTCTCCCGTTATCCGCTGTCCTCCCATTTCTTCACCAATCGCGAACGAAAAAGATTTCTCGCTTTCGCTCGAAATGACGATACGGGGAAAACGGCATTCTCGTATCTTCCTCCTTCCTCTGGAAGGAGGTGCCCCGAAGGGGCGGAGGTTGGCTTCCGTAGCGGAATGAAAAGAAATGGGAAGTAGCCTTCCCTCGTTTCGTCATCCCGAGCGCAGCCGAGGGATCTTTTTCGTTTCCCCTTTCCGTTTCCCTTCGTAATGCTGTCTGCATGAAGCACCGTGTTCCCACGTCACAGAGAGTGCAGTGTTTCCCCTTATCCGTCATCCTCGCCTCTTTTCCTGATCGATCGCGAACGAAAAAGATTTCTCGCTTTCGCTCGAAATGACGATACAGGGGGCGCGGCGTCTTCGAAATAACGATAGAGCGTGCGGTATTCTCGCGTGCATTTGTCAAAACGCGAAGCGGGCAATCAAAAAGGAAATCCCATTTCTGAGATTTCCTTTTTGGATTCAGGTTGATTTGCGAGAACTCACAAATTAGAATTTGTAGTTCAGGGAAACAGTCCAAGCGTCGTCTTCGTTGTTGACGCCTTCTGCATCAGCTGCAAATGCATATTCAGCATGGAGCTGTACGTTCTTCTGGAGGGTCACGTTAGCGATAGCGTTCCAGAAAGTAACATTGGTGGAGGAGCCGAGGTAATCCAGAACGTTGGTCTGGAGACCGGTAAGATCCTTCGCATACATTCCTTCATCCACATCGTTGTAAGCTACTGCCAGATCCCAAGTGCCAGCTTTCTTCCAGTCAGCTTTGCCATAGGACAGGCCAGCGTTCCAAGCAGTATCGTTATCACCATAAGTGGTGTTCTTCCAGTATTCGCCGAATACGTTGAACTGCTGAACCGGTACGTTCAGACCAACGCCGTAAACTTCAGTGTTGTCGCCAGTTTCTTTAACAGCGATGTAATCAGCATTCAATTTTGCGAAGCCGAAGTTATAAGCGCCCTGTGCAAAGTAGAAGTCCTTGTTTGCTTCAGGTGTAGTTTTCTTGGCATTCAGCTGACCAAAGCCGGTGGTGAGAGCCAGTTTGCCATTGTTGTAAGCAACCTGTGCACCATCATAGCCCTTGTTCGGGTTGATGAGCCAGCCGCCCTGGTTACCAAATACGATCGGCTGACGGCCGAGACGTACAGCGACTTCTTTGCCGAAGTTGTGGTTTACATACAGCTGATCCATGGAAGTATTGGATTCTTCGCCATCTTTGAATTTCATTTCATTCAGGAAACGGCCCTGTACATAGGTGGATTCATTGACCTGGCCTTTTACGTTCAGGCGGATACGGCCGTTCCAATCATCGCCGGCTTCAGCTTTATCCTGATAACGCATACGAGCGTCGCCGGACCAGTAGAGGTTGCCGACTTTCTTTTCCAAGTTGGAAACGCGAACGCCGAGGTTTGCGAGTTCGTCAGCGTATTCGCCAGCGAGTTTGTCGAGAGTTGCCTGCTGTTCAGCGTTCAGCTGGTCTTCTTTAGCCATGAGGCGAGCTACGATCTGAGCCAGTTCGTAACGGGTCATGTTTCTTTCGC
>CAVBQN010000161.1:0-2995 GCA_963597545.1 Fusicatenibacter saccharivorans | reverse complement strand
TATTGCCTTCGGCACTTCCCCCGAAGGGGGAAGCAAGACGTTACGTAGCTAACGATTTCCTTAACTTAATAGCATTGCTCGAAAGGGGGAGCAGGACAGACGCCCCCTTACTCCAGCCCCTTCAAGAGCCGTTCTCTTTCCCGTTCACTGATCCCCTTCATGGCATACATCGCCTGCTTCATCGTCCGCATCTGCGAAAGTCCCATTTCCATATACGACGGGATCTGCTCCTCCTTGCCCTCGCGGATCAGATGCGCGACGGCAGCGACATTCGTCAGGATCTCACGCAGGAGCCATGTCTCCTTGCCGCTGCGATAGAGCATCTGAGAAGAGACCGTCACGAGATTCGCCGCGAGAAGCCCCCGGATCTCCTCCTGCCGATCGGCAGGAAACGCATGGATGATGCGGGCAGGCACATCCTTCGCGCGCGTCGTGTGCAGCGTCCCCAGCACCAAATGACCCGTCTCTGCCGCCGTCAGCGCCGCAGAGATCGTCTCGCTGTCCCGCATCTCTCCCAGCGCGATGACATCGGGATCCTCTCTCAGCGCATCACGGATGCCCTGCGGAAAATCCACCACATCACGCCCGATCTCCCGCTGATGGATGAGCGCCTTCTCCATAGGGATCACGTACTCCACCGGATCCTCCAGCGTCACCACATGACAGGCTCTCTTCTGGCTGATCAGCGAAAGAATGCGCGCCATCGTCGTACTCTTGCCGCTTCCCGAAGAACCCGTGATGAGGACAAGCCCGTGCGACAGCTGCGATACCTTCTCCAGCCACGTCCTGTCGGGATCCGCGCCGAGCAAAGAAAGCTCCGGCAGGATGCGGATCGCCGCCGATGCCAGACCGCCGCTGCGATACAGATGCAGACGGCAGCGGACATTTCCCAAAGAAAACGCACTGTCCGCGCTTCCTGTCCGCTGATACGCCGCCTGTCTATCGGGAGGCACATAGGAAGAGATGAGCTCTGCAAAGAGCTGAGGCTCCGCGATCTCCTTCATCTTCTTCAGCGCCCCATAGACACGGATCATAAGAGGCAGCCCCTCGGTCAAGTGAATATCCGTCATGGCAGGATTCGCTGCCAGCAGTTTCTCTATATCCATCTCATGCCTCCCCGGCCAGAATGACCGCCGCCGACTCCGGCGAGATCTCCCCCTCTTCCATCAGAAGAAGTGCCGACTCGCCCATCGTTTTCTGTCCCGCTTTCCGCATCGCCTGCTGCAGCTTCTCCTGCGAGAAATCATGATGCAGGATGCGTCTCTCGCTGTCTCCGATGGCGATCATCTCAAAGACTCCCGTCCGCCCGGAAAAGCCGCGATGACGGCAGGCCTCACAGCCAGCCCGCTCGTAAGCTACCTGCCCGACAAGGGACAATGGCAGCCCGTGAGACGTCAGGAAATCCTCCGTTAAGACCATCTCCCTTTTGCAGGAGGGACAAAGCCTCGGTGCCAGCCGCTGCGCCATCACCAGCGACAGCGACGCGGAAAGAAGATAAGGCGGTATGCCCATATCCATCAGACGAAGCGGCGCAGCGGCCGCGCTCATCGTGTGGAGCGTCGATAGCACCAGATGCCCCGTGAGCGAGGCATGGATCGCGATCTCCGCCGTTTCTCTGTCACGGATTTCCCCAATCATCACGATATCCGGATCCTGCCGCACGAGCGAACGCAGCCCTCGCGCAAAGGACAGCCCCGAGCGCTCATTCACCTGGATCTGCGTCACGCCCGGCAATCGGTACTCCACCGGATCCTCGATAGAAATGATACTCACCGTCTCCTGATTCAAGAGCTTCAGCGCCGCATACAACGTCGACGTCTTTCCGCTGCCCGTCGGCCCCGTCGTGAGGATCAGCCCCTGTCCCTTGGAAAGCGCCCGCCGAAACAGCGACTCCTGCTCCCTTCGCATCCCCAGCTCATTCTTCTCGATAAAATTCACCCGCCCCGACAGGATACGGATGACGATCGTCTCCCCATACATCGAAGGCAGGACAGAAATGCGGAAATCATACGGCACCCCATCGATCTCCTCCGCCCAGCTTCCATCCTGCGGCAAACGGCTCTCCCCCACATCCAGCCGCCCAAGGACCTTCACGCGCACCGAAAGATTCGGCGCCATGGAGGAAGAGAGACAAAAGCGATCCGAAAGCAGCCCGTCCTTCCGAAACCGCACCCGCACAAAGGAAGCCCCCGGCTCGATATGGACATCACTCGCCCTCTCAGCCGCCGCCTGTCGCATGATCTTCTTCAGCACCACATCCGCTCCACCGCGCAGCTCCTCCATGCGACCGCCTCCTTCTTACCATCAAAGATTTTTCCTCATTATAGCATAAATAGAAAACACCCATCCAACAATGTTGGAAATATCGCATCCTGTCGTTGGCGTGACTGGCGACTAGTAGCTAGGGATTGGTGGCTAGGGATTAGGTCGTCGATACGAGAATACCCTCTTCTAAAAAGGCAGCGATGCCGCCGCCCCGTGAGACCATCCGCTCCCAAAGCACCGTCATCCCGAGCGAAGCCGAGGGATCTTTATTGCACTGCCGCCATATGCACACATGCGCCCTCACTCAAACGACACCTTGGTGCTTCCTTTTTCGCCTTTCCCTCACCCACGGTTTACCGGTCTGCAAAAAGGATCCCTCCACTTCGACCCTCATGACACGCAAGAAAGACGGATCGTCTCATATCGTTTTTCATACCGCTGCGTAGAGTTGTGCCTCTTCGAGGCACTCTATCCTGCGCCTTCGGCGCGGGCCGTTTGGCCTCACAGGAAGGCGCCTTAATGGGCAGGCTAGGCGCCTCTTTGGATTAGGCCAAACTCGGAAGTCCCTCTGCGGGACTTTCGTCTCCAAGGGCCTACTCGTATCGTTGTTATGACTGGTAACCCGTGACTAAAATACCACTTTCGAGCATCGCCCAATAAAAAAGGCGGCGCAGCCGCCACGAGAACCCTGAACCCTGAACTTTGAACCCTGAACTTTGAACCAAATGAA
>CAVBQN010000160.1:0-3003 GCA_963597545.1 Fusicatenibacter saccharivorans | reverse complement strand
ACAAGAATTTTTATACATAGCTTCGTCATAACCTTCCTTAAATAGCTCGCTATTCGCGTCAGGTTATTCCTTGCCATGTATAAAAATTCAAGAGTAAAATCTGACAACGATTTAATCAGTGTTTCCCTAGCAGCGCGCGGCAGCCTTCTACGAGATTGTCATATGTTTCTTCGAAGTCTCCGGTATACCAGGGATCAGCGACTTCAGCGCGCCGTCCTGCCCAGGAGAGGAGGAGGGAGACTTTCTTCTCCGGATCGCCGCGTGTGAGGCGGGAGAGGTCGTAGAGATTTTCTTCATCCATGCAGACGATGTAGTCCGCGCGCTCGTAGTCTTCCTTCGTGATGAGGCGGGCGCGCCGGGACGTGAAGGGGATGCCTTTCTTCGTGAGCATACGTTTCGCGGGCGGGTACATGTCGTGACCGATCTCTTCCGTGGTCGCTGCGACGGAGTCCACGGTGATCTCCTTCTCCCATCCGGCTTTGCGGATGAGATCTTTCATGATGAATTCCGCCATGGGCGAGCGGCAGATGTTGCCGTGGCAGACAAAGAGAATGTGGGTCATGATGGGTTCCTTTCTGTTTTTGGGGTGACTGGTGACTGGTGACTGGTGACTAGGGACTGGTGACTAGGGACTGGGAGACTGGGAGATCAGAAGTCTGAAGTCTGATATCTGAAATCTGATATCTAAAGTCAGAAGTCTAACGTCTCCTTGTCTAACGTCTCCGAGTCTCTTAGTCTCCATGTTTCTTCTCCAGCGCGAGGAGAGAGGCTTTTCGGTGAAGGCCTCCGGCGTAGCCGGTGAGGCGGCCGTTCCTGCCTATGACGCGGTGGCAGGGGATGATGAGGGAGATGGGATTTCTTCCGACGGCGCTTCCGATCGCTTGCGCGGACATCTGGGGAAGTCCGCGCTCTTTGGCAAGGCGCTTTGCGATGGCGCCGTAGGTCGTGGTCGCTCCGTAGGGGATCTCAAGGAGGATGTGCCAGACGGAGAGCTGGAATGCGCTGCCCATTGGGTGAAGCGGCGGCAGGAAGCATGGCTCGTTTCCGGCAAAGTAAAGATCCAGCCAGCGACAGGCTTTGGAAAGAGCGGGCGTATGGCCTTCGGTGTGTTCCGGCGGAAGGCCTCTGGCAAAGCAGGTCTGCCCTTCGAACCACAGGCCGGTGAGGCCAGCGTCGTCTGCGGAAAGGAGAATGCAGCCGAGCGGGGAGTCGTAGTGCTGTATGAATGTCATGGTGATACCTCGTGACTCTCTTGGGATGGGATGTTGCGCCTTCATTATAGCGCGGGCGCAGCGATTATTCTATCTTGGTGTTTCCCTGGATTTTCAAAATTTCCTCTTTACAAACATACATGCAAAGTGTATACTTGTCACAAGCTTAATTTTGAATAAAGACAAGGAACGGAAGCGAGTGAATCGGTTCTCTGGCAGAGAGCTGCCGTATGGTGAAAGGCAGCAGAGAGTCCTCACAAAGTCGTCCGCAAGTCCCGTATCTGAATGAAGTAGGATGCGGCGTTTGGCAGCGTTACAAGGCCTCCGAGTATAGTGCGAGGTGGTACCGCGTGAAGGTTTACGCCCTGGCTGATTTTTATCAGTCAGGGCGTTTTTTGATACCTGAGGAAGGGAGAGCGGGCGTAAGGCAGCAGGTAATCGCGAAATCTGCTGTCTGCCCTCGCGGACTTTATTCAAGAATAGTTTTCTGTAGGGATGTGTGAGTATAGAAGAAAGGGAGATCCATGATGGTTAAGAAATCTATGAAAATCGCAGCCGCTTCTCTGGCTGTTCTGGCAATGGCAGGTATGATGACGGGATGCGGTATGTCCGGCGGAGATAAGAAGGCGGCAGCATCCGGTAATGGGCAGAAGGTCGAGCTGAAGCTGGCGTATCAGCTGCCGTCCGAGCATCATCTGTCCAAGAGCGTGGAAAAATTTGCCAAAGAGGTCAATGAAAAATCCAAGGGCTCGATCGAAGTCAAGGTATATCCGGCTGGACAGCTCTACAATGACCAGAATATGAATGATGCGCTCATGAGCGGTGGGCTCGACATCGGTCTGAACTCGACCGCGCGCTGGTCTATGGTCGTACCGGCACTGAAGGTTCTCGACCTGCCATTCGTCCTGCCGACCATCGAAGCGGCTGACAATGCGCTTGATGGGGATCTGGGCTCGAAGCTGACGGCAGAAATGGAAAAGAAAGGCGTTCACCCGCTGATCTGGGCTGACTATGGCTATGTACAGTTCTGCAACAACGCCAAAAAGATCGAAAAGCCGGAAGATTTCAAGGGACTGAAGATCCGTTCCTACTCTGAAACATCGGCTGATATCATCCAGGCACTCGGCGCGTCCCCGACGACGATGAGCTCCTCGGAAGTGTACATGGCGATCAAGAATGGCACCATCGACGGACAGTCCTCCGGTCAGACGGCGATCCTGTCCCGCAAGATTTATGAAGTCTGCAAGTACTTCACCACCACGAACCACTCCTACGTCGGTTACCTGCTCGCGATCAATGACAACTCCTGGAAGAAACTCTCTCCGGATCAGCAGAAGCTGGTGAATGAAGTCGCTAAGGAAATCCGAGATGAAATCCGTAAGGAAACCAAGGCGGAAGATGAACGCTGCCTGAAGGAACTCGCTGCCAAGGGCATGGATGTCTACAACGTCCCGGCGGATGAAGTGAAACTGTGGCAGGATGCTACCGCTTCTGTCATCGAGAAGTTCGAGCAGGAACAGGGCGACTTCGGCAAGCAGCTCGTGGAAGACTGCAGAAAAGCATCGAAGAAATAAGGGGCGGACGGTTTACACTGGTGTCAGCGGGCAAAAAGTAAGATTGCCTCATAGGTTTGATGGGTTCAGGTTGATGGGTTCAGGGGTGTGGTGCGGCGCATAAGAATATAGAAGCGCCGCGGGTTTTGATAACGCTTCGCGTGTATCCATTGCCTTCCCCAGTGGGTAATGCTATTAAGTTAAGCGGCAGATCATTCTTGGCTCCCCATCGGGGGAGC
>CAVBQN010000159.1:0-3047 GCA_963597545.1 Fusicatenibacter saccharivorans | reverse complement strand
GAGACTAAGAGACTAAGAGACTAAGAGACTAAGAGACTAAGAGACTAAGAGACTAAGAGACTAAGAGACATCAGACTCTCTCGTATCGTCATTTCGAGCGCAAACAAGAAATCTTTGTCATTTACGTTCAAATAGCCGATGCCAGAAAACCACCAATGGGAAACCTGCTCCCCCTGACCTTCGGGCATCGCCCCGTTTCGTCATCCTGAGCGGCGAGAAACGTCGTATGTGAGATAACGAATGCCAGAACAGTTGCGACCTGAGCCATCGATCTCGGCGAAGCCGCCACCTTCATTCCTAATTCCTAATTCCTCATTTGAAAGGCTCATCATGAACGACAATCTCACCCATTTCCTTACCGCTCTCTCCGCCTACAAGGGCGAGAACGTCTTCAATCCATGGCGTGATACAGACGCAGACTACGAAGTCAGCCGCGCCGTCTCCATCCGCCAAGAGCAGCTTACGGACTACCTCACGCGGCGCATCGGGCGGGCAAAGATCCTTCTCATCGCCGAAGCCTGCGGCTATCAGGGCGGACACTTCTCCGGCATCGCCATGACCTGCGAGCGTATGCTCTTGAACCAGCATCCCAAAGTCACGAGCCGGATGATACTAGGCCGTGAAGGCACGCGCACCAGCCGGATGGACAGCCCCTTCATCACGAAGGCTGCTCAGAAAGAGAAAGGCTTCAATGAGCCCACCGACTCCGTCGTCTGGAGCGCATGCCTCGAAGCCGGCCTTATCCCCGATGAATTTCTCTTGTGGAACATCTTTCCTTTCCATCCTTATAAAAAAGGAAATCTCCTCACGAACCGCACACCGACGGATGAAGAACTCGCTATCGGTCTCACGTATACGAAAGAGCTCCTCTCCTTGACCGGCCCCCTTCCGCTCTTTGCCATCGGCAGGAAGAGCGAGGTGACACTCACCGAAGCAGGCTTCTCCGTCACCGGCCTGCGCCATCCCGCAAACGGCGGCGCGGGCATCTTCCGTGCCCAGCTGAAGGAAGCACTGAGAAAGTGAGCTTTTGCACGAAACCCGCTCTGCTTTGCAGAGCGGGTTTTTGATTGGGGCGATCTTGTGACTAGTGACTAGGGACTGGTGACTAGGGACTGGGAACCGGGGACTCTCTCGTATCGTCATTTCGAGCACCAGCGAGAAATCTTTGCCATTCGCGGTTTGGCGTATGATGTCAGAAAACTGAAAACGAGAAACCTGCTATCCGCTGACCTTCGGGCATCGCCCCCTATATATTCGCGGCGAAGCCGCCACCTTAACCCGTTGAACCCATTGAACCTGTGAATCCCCTTCACCTTGTCCCCCGCCCCATCACATGCTATAATACGTATCTACTGACTTATGCGAATACGTTATCAAAGGATGGCTCATCTATGACTTTACGTGAATGGCTGCCGCTCGTCGGCATCACACTCTCTGCCTTTATTTTCAATACCTCTGAATTCATGCCGATCGGCCTTCTGACGGACATCGCAATGGACTTTGGCATCAGCGAAGCCCGCGCAGGCCTGCTGATCTCCATCTATGCCTGGGTCGTCATGGCGATGTCGCTCCCGCTCATGATCCTCTGCTCACGCATCCCGCTGCGCCCGCTGCTTCTCGGCGTGATCGCACTCTTTGCCGTATCGCAGGTACTCTCTTCGATCTCTACGGGCTACTATACCCTCCTCGCCTCCCGTATCGGCGTCGCTTTTGCCCACTCCGTCTTCTGGTCCATCGCGACCCCCATCGCGACACGCATCGTCCCCGCCTCCCACCAGTCCACTGCCATGGGCATGGTCGTCACCGGGACATCCATCGCCATGATCTTCGGACTTCCCATGGGCCGCTTCATCGGTCTCGCCGCCGGATGGCGCATGACCTTCGCCTGCGTGGCCGTCATTTCCTTCGTGACACTCGCCTACCTCTTCTTCCTACTCCCGAAGGTTTCCGGCAATGCGCCTTTCGCCATGAAAGATGTGCCGAAGCTTTTCAGGAATAAAGTCCTTGCCGGTATCTTCCTGCTCTCTTTCCTCGTCTCCTCCGGTTACTACACCTGCTACAGCTACATCGAACCCTTCATGCTGCAGATATCCCACTTCCCGGCAGACTGGATCACCATGCTTCTCACCGTCTTCGGCTTTGCCGGACTTCTGGGCAGCCTCCTTTTCTCCAAGCTCTATAACGCCCACCGCTATTCCCTCCTGGCCTCGACGATCTTCCTCCTTGTCATCGCACTTTCCCTCTTCTATCCGCTTGCAGAAGATCTCTACGCCATCTGCGCCCTATGCGTCCTCTGGGGCATGGCGGCGACAGCCTTCAATGTCGGACTGCAGGCAGAAACCATCCAAGTCACCACCAGCGCTGAAGCCCCTGTCGCCATGTCCATCTTCTCGGGCATCTTCAATCTGGGCATCGGCTCCGGCACCTGGCTGGGCGGCCTCCTCTGCACGTATATCTCGATCACATGCATCGGCTTCGCCGGTGCAGCCTTCGCCTTCCTCGCCTTCCTGTACTGCGTACTGAAGTTGATCCCTGATATGAAGAAGGAAGGGTAAAAGCAGCTGTACCGGATCCTTTTTTCTATGCACTATGCGGGGAAGTGCCGAAGGCAATATGTGCAAGCGAACTGGATTTTAGGAGCGAAGCGACGCTAAAATCCAGTGAGACGCCATTTCGAGCGCAGCGAGATGGGGCATGCTAGCGGTATAGCGTGCTATGTTGAATAGTCCGATGCTATCGATATTCCAACACTTTCATGCAATACCGCTACGTAGCCCCCTCACCCCTTCGGGGAGCTCCCCCGATGGGGAGCCAAGAACGTTCTGCCGCTTAACTTAATGGCATTACTTCCCGATGGGAAGGGGGATTTGGTGGAGCGACGCTTCGCGTCAATTTATATAAAGGGCGATGCCCGATTAAGAATCATTCTCGCCCCTTCCTCTGGAAGGGGCAGACGAGCGAAGCGAGGCGGGGTTAGCATCCCCGCGTGTGAAAATACCGCTTCGAGAGCCAACCTCCGCCCCTTCGGGGCACCTCCTTCCAAAGGA
>CAVBQN010000158.1:0-3063 GCA_963597545.1 Fusicatenibacter saccharivorans | reverse complement strand
CGCTGCGTTCTCAGCGCAGAGAGTATGGGTTCGAATCCCATACCGGTCACCAAAGCAAAGCGCCTCGATTCGAAAGAATCGAGGCGCTTTTTTCATGAAATGAAAGAGCGGCGCTGCGCGCCGATTTAAAAACAACAAGCAACTAACAACAAACCGATATGCTAGGGAAACGCTGATTAAATCGCAGAATCAGATTTCATATGGATTTTTATACATAGCTTCGTCATCATCTTCCTTAAATAGCTCGCTATTCGCGTCAGATGATTCCTCGCTCTGTATAAAAATCCAAGAATGAAATTTGACAACGATTTAATCAGCGTTTCCCTAGTCCAATCCCCAATCCCTAATCCCTAGTCCCCAGTCACCAGTCCCTAGTCACCAGTCAAGCAAACACATACTGCACAAGTCCCATGTAGAGGATCGTACCGGCGGCCATGGAGAGCATCATCTGTCGCTTCCAGAGATGGACAAGCGTGGTCACAAGGAGGGCGATGGCTTCCGGAATGCCGTGATTTCCTGTCAATAGAGAAACATCTTTCAGGCAGTACACGACGAGGAGCGCGAAGACGGCAGACGGCAGCGCTTTTCCCAGATAACGGATGTAGGAGGGGAGAGATGCACCGGGTTTGAAAAGGAGAAAGGGAAGAAAGCGGGAAAGCATGGAGGCGAGGGAACAGAGTGCGATGATGACGCACTGCTGCCAGAAGGGGAGCGGGCTCATCAGAAACCTCCTTTCTCTTCCAATGGTTTACGATACAGTGTCATGATGAGGAGCATGAGGCCCATGGCAGGCAGGATGAAATTTTCTTTTCCGAGAAGAAGAAGGCTGCCGATGGAGGAAGAGAGTCCGATGAGAGCTGTGTAATGCGTCTCCTCTTTCATCCACTGCTCCAGAAAGATGACGAGGAACATGGTCGTCATGACGAAGGAAAGGCCTTTCGTATCAAAGGAAATGAGGCCGCCCAAGAGGCCGCCGATCGCGGCACCCGAGCACCAGTACAGGAAATTTAAGAAAGAGACCCAGAAGTAGAACCAGCCTTTGTCGATCGAGTAGGGGATGGTGGCAGAGTAGTTCAGTGCGAATGTCTCATCGCACATCATATAAATGAGGAACGGCTTCTTCCAGCCGGTGCCGGCATATTTTTCCAGCATCGGGATCCCGTAGAAGAGGTGGCGTGCCTGCACGGTGAAGGCGACGAGGAATGTCTCGACCGGGGCGAAGGAAGAAAGCAGCATGGAAATCGTGACGAATTCAAGCGAACCGCCGAAAATGATCGCGGCCATCGCCATGGGATAGACCCAGGAAAAGCCGAGTGTATTCATGTAGAAACCGTAAGCAAAGGCGAGAAACCAAAATCCCGCGAAAATGGGGAGTGTCAGCGGAAAGGCCTCTGCCAAAGCTGCCATGGCGGCACCATTTTTTTTCATAGTTTTCCTCCTAAGGATAGTTGCATACCATCATAGACTATTTGGAAGAGAATGACAAGGGAAGGTTAATGGGTTCAGGCTGGCTAAGTTTGAAAGCAGGGATTTGCGCTCCAAGTGACTGGTGACTTATGCCACTTTCGAGTATTGCCATTATTTATACTCCGCGGCGCTTCTGATTTTTATGCGCCGCACCAACCCCTTTGAACCTTTTGAACCCATAGAACCCGCTGAACCTCTTTTGCGCGCAATCAGTGGACGAGCCGCCCTGTGGGCTAACCTTGCATCTCAAAATTGTGGTACAATGAAAAAAAGACTACCAGCGATCAAGAATAAAGGAGAATACCTATGGAACCCAATGTTGTCACGAAGGTCGTCACAGACGAGCTCAGCATCACCACCCGCTTCATCAATGGACTGAAGGAACTCGCCATGACGCGTGGGATCGATTTTCTGGAAGCCCTCATCATTTTCATCATCGGCTACATCATCTGTCGCTACATCCGCCGCGCAGTCGCGCACATTCTGGAGAAGAGCGAAGTCGATCCGTCAGCAAAGACTTTTATCGAAGAGATTATCTTTTTCTTCTGTCTGGCTATCGTCGTGCTGGTCGCTCTGGGGACGGCAGGCGTCGGCACAGGGACTCTCGCGGCTGCTTTCGGCGGCATGGGGCTTGCCATCGGTCTTGGACTCAAGGATAATATCGGCAATGTAGCCTCCGGTATTTTCATCCTCATCTTCCGTCCCTTCCGCGTGGGCGACTACATCCAGGTCGCCGCGAATCAGGGGACAGTGACGGAGATCAGCATCATGTACACCATGCTTTCGACGCTGGGAAATCAGCGCATCGTCATTCCGAATTCCTCTCTGACGAGCAGCGTCATCAAGAATTTCTCTGCCTATGATACCAGAAATCTGGAAATGACCTTCGATGTCGGCTATGACACGGATCTGAAATCCTGTGTGGAGCTCCTCAAAAAGGTATTCACAGAGGATGCGTATGTGGTCGATAAGGAAAAGCTCACCATCTATGTGAGCGGCATGGCTGAGTCCTCCATCCGCATCTATGTCCGCGCTACCGTGGAGCGCGGGAAATATTATGACGCGCAGAATGACCTTTACATCCGCGTAAAAGAGGCCTTCGATGCAGCGGGGATCGATATCCCCTTCCCGCAGCTCGTTGTGCATCAGGCGGAGAAGGAGTGACTAGGGACTGGTGACTGGTGACTAGTGTTTAGGGATTAGGGTGCCTCGAGTGACTGGTGACTCGTGATTTAAATGCCACTTTCGGGCATCGCCTCATATATACTTGCGGCGAAGCCGCCACCACAACCCTGAAGTTTGAAAGCAGGGATTAGTGGCTAGGGATTAGGAGCCGCAAGTGACTGGTAGCTAGTGACTGGTGACTTAAATACTACCTTCGGGCATCGCCACTATTTATACTCTGCGGCGCTTCTGCTTTTTATGCGCCGCACCACCATTCCTCATTCCTCATTCCTCATTCGCACAAAGCTTTTATTCATAATCAGTGGACGGAGCCGCCCAAGGGGCTAACCCTGAACCCTGAACCCTGAACCTTGCATCTTTCCTTCATTTGCCAAATCTTCTTGTTTACGCTATAATCTATATAACGACAAA
>CAVBQN010000157.1:0-3168 GCA_963597545.1 Fusicatenibacter saccharivorans | reverse complement strand
GACTAGTGACTGGTGACTAGTGACTGGTGACTAGTGACTGGTGACTGGTGACTAGGAGATATCAGATTCTCCCGTATCGTCATTTCGAGTGCAAGCGAGAAATCTTTGTCATTCACGGTCAGGTGGGCAATGTGTGGAAAGTTTAAAATGGGAAATTTGCCACCCGCGACTTTGGGGCATCGCCACTCATTGTGCTCTGCGGCGCTTCTGATTTTTATGCGCCGCACCACCATTTCGCATTTCGCATTTCTCATTCCATCGAGGCTTTCAAACGTAATCAAGGGGCTCACCCTGAACCCTTTTTACCCATTATAATTCGAGAAATAGTACGAGAGCGCGAGCCAGAAGGTGTGATTTCTACCGCCCTCTTCGAGATCCTTGAGGTTATAGTATTCCGCCTGCAGGAGCCAGTCCGGCTTCACGGTGTAGTGGATCCCAGCGCCGATGCCTTCGAAACCATCCATGTAGTCTGCAAGCCCGTCCATGGTATGCGATACATATGTGGTATACGGCTGGTGATAGTATTTCAGGAAATAGTACGTATTTCCTCTCACCCATGTTTTCTCTTTCCCGCGAGTGAGGGATACCACATAGCCTTTCTCGCTGCGGCTCTCATCTTCCCCAAGAAGTCCCATGAGGCCCAGATCGTAAAGACCGCCGAGCGGACGATGCACATTCAGCATGTAGATATTCCTCTGGCCCCTGTCCTTGAGATCGAATCGATAGAGCCCCGCTCCCAGCATATAGATGTCATGCGTGGTCGATGCC
The DNA here is from genome assembly GCA_963597545.1 of Fusicatenibacter saccharivorans. GTDB lineage: Bacteria > Bacillota > Negativicutes > Veillonellales > Dialisteraceae > Dialister > Dialister saccharivorans_A. The sequence continues at coordinate 2,400 of CAVBQN010000157.1, read as the reverse complement.
TCAGCAGCTGCCACAAAGCCTGCATGCTTGATCGTCCCCGCTTCTGCCATGTAGGAGAAAGGCTCCTTGCCAGAGACGCGCACACCGGTGAACTTGCTGTCGTAAACATTTCCTTCAGCCAAGAAGGAGCCGAAAGCGCCGGCATCCACACGCGCGCGGCCGACCTTGCCCGTCAGATACCAGCGGTCGATATCCATCCAGCTGTCCTCCCCCTTACCGCTGAGGAGCTTTTCATTTTCCAGCATGGAAATGAAATGCCAGTTGTCATCGATATTGTAATCCCCATAAATTCTGACACGCGCGCGGCTTCTGTCCCCGATGGACTTGTAGCCGCTATGGAAACCATAGTCCACACGCGCCTCCCCATCGATTTTGAATCGCTGCTCCGGAATTTTCGGCGGTTTGACCTCGGTGGATGCCTGCATATGTGATGATTCTCTGTCAAAATAACCGATAGCAGACAACTCATCTGCATACTCTACGCGGCGGCGTGCGAGACGCGCCCAGTCATCTGACGTGACCCGATCCATCTCGTCCATGAGCTTCCTTCGAAGAGCTTCTCTTTCCTCGCTGCTCCGCGGCACAAGAAAGGGCGTGCTCGGTACCACGGTGCTGCCTGTGGGCATGCCACTCCCTGCTGCCTTGGCGGCAGAAGGACTGCCGGATGCTGCCGAAGGAGCCGCCTCCCTGATGCCGGTATCCCCTGCTTTCTGATTTGTGAGAAGGAATCCATTGCCGCTGTTCATGCAGCGGCTGATTTCCTTCGCATACAGCTTCTCGTAATTCTTCGTCGCCGCCTCATAAGATTTCCGCGCATTTTCGAAACGCTCCCCGAGGATTTCCACCTGCAGCTCATCATCGAGTGCCAAAAGGACCGTCTTCGTGTACTGCGTGGCCAGGGCTTCTGCCTCCGGCGTCGGATGCGACGGATCGCTACTGCTTGCCAGCGAGAGTGCATACGCTTTCACCTCAGCGGTGAGCATGCCGAGCCATTTGTCTGCCTCCTTTTGGTAAGGCGCAAGCTGATCCGGATCATGCTCTCCCTGATAGTACAGGAGCACATTCCTTCGCGCCGCTGCTGCCTTCTCATATGTCTTGGCAAAAACCGCTTCCGGCTCTCTGGGGACGAGCATCCCGCCCAGTTTGGAAAGGGAAATGATCAGCCGATCCTTTTCCTCCTCCCACGCAGGAAGCATCCGCTGACGGATGAGGTAATGTGCCTTCATCGCTTCATAGTCCCCTGCTGATGTGGAAAGCGCCGTCCGTGCTTTATTGATCGGGATATTCGCGATGACACGCGCCTGTGCATCCTCGACCGCCAACTCTCCGATCTCCCGCTTCACCGTTTCGCCAAGGCCTTCGCCTGCGAGCAGCAGCTCCCGTCCGAGTGCTCGTGCATTCTCTCGGCGCACCGCCTTTTCCTCTGCCGTATAGCGGTCCATCGTCTCTCTGACCTGCGCCCTTTCCTTCGCCTGATGCTGCGAGATCGGGTCAATATCTGCCGCCTGCATCCCCCCGCAAGGCAGAAAAGCAGCCAGAGACAGACAAAGTGTCATGCCCATTTTATTCATATGGTTCTCCTGTGATTCATGATAGACAGACATATCGACACCTCAAGCATCATGGTATCGATACCTTCTGCCGTTTCCCCTAAAGAAAAGACTCATTCACGTTACATATATATACATATATGTAATAATACAACATGTACCCCCCCCTGTAAAGTTGACAATGGATCGTCTCTCTGTTTCAAAAAAATGATAGATTCATCTATTTTCATCATATTTCCTTTGCCTTTTTCCTTCTTTCCTTATATACTATAAAAAGCATGATTATGCACTGCCACGCTGAGGTTCACACTTCCTCTTCATGAAACGAGGTTCAACCCATGAATATGACACACGAAGAACTCTTCGCAAAAATTCTTGATCAGATGCCCTTCGGCGTCTACTGCGTCGATACGGATCGCAAGATTTTCTACTGGAGCAAAGGCGCAGAACGCATCAGCGGATACACCTCCGAAGATATGCTCGGCAAGCACTGCTTCGAAAGTCATCTCGATCACATCGATGAGAATGGCACCCACCTGTGCCACGCCATGTGCCCGCTCGTCGCGACCATTTTCGACGGACTATCCCGTGAAAAAGCCGTCTGGCTCAGGAGCAAGGCGGGCGAACGAGTCTCCGTCCTCGTTCACACCGAGCCCCTCTTTCAGGATGGCAAGACGCTGGGCGCTATCGAGTACTTTTATAAGATATAAATAGAGTGACTGATGGCTAGGGATTAGGAGTCTCAAGTGACTAGTGACTGGTGACTGGTGACTAGTGACTGGTGACTAGTGACTGGTGACTGGTGACTGGTGACTGGTGACTGGTGACTGGTGACTGGTGACTGGTGACT
>CAVBQN010000156.1:0-3177 GCA_963597545.1 Fusicatenibacter saccharivorans | reverse complement strand
GCGATACGAGAATACCATCTTCTAAAAAAAAGGCGGCGAAGCCGCCACGAGAACCCTGAACCTTGAACCAAATGAAAGCAAAGTAAAAAGGGGCTGTGAAGAAATGAGGATTCATTTCTTCACAGCCCCTTTTTTGAATGAGAAATGGTGCTGGCGGCTTCGCCGCGAATAGAGAGGCGGAATGAAAGAGAGTGGAGCAGAACGGGAAAGTGTCGGAGTCACTCGTGACCAGTCTCCAGCCCAAGTAGCTCTCTCAGCTCACCTACGGTATCTGCGATCGCGTCTGCGCCGTGGTGAGCGAGCTCTTCGCGGCTGCCGTAGCCGAAGGAGACGGCGATGCAGGGGAGATGGTTGTCATGCGCGCCGTCTACGTCATAGCCGGTATCACCGATCATGACGGTCTCCTTCGCAAGACGCGCTGCGTCATGGCCCTTTTCGCAAAGAAGGGAGAGTGTCTTGGCGATGATGCGCGCCTTCTGGCTCATGGTTGCATTCTGGTTCAGCTCATCATCGGGATCGCTGCCGCAGATGACATCGAAGTAGGATGTGAAGCCGAAATTTTCAATGATCCGCTTCACAAAAGGCTCCGGCTTGCTCGATGAGACGGCAAGCACATAGCCGGCGGCTTTTGCGAGAGAGAGAAGCTCGCCGATGCCGGCATAGGGCGAGCAGTCGAAGAGCGCGCCCTTTTCTTCATACAGCTCTCTGAATTTCGTGATGGCGGTCACGATGTCATCGTCTTTCATGCCGTAGAGCTTTTTCATCTGCGTATTGAGCGGCGGCCCGATGAAGGTGCGGAGCTTTTTCTCATCTGTCTCATGGATGCCGACTGCGTCAAGGCCGTACCTGACGGAGCGAAGAATGCCGGGAGCAGACTCGGAGATCGTGCCGTCCAGATCGAAAAGAAGGGTGGTGTAGTGGGTCATAGGGACCTCGGTTCGAATAAAAGTGACTAGGGATTAGGGCTCAGGGTTAGCCCGTGGGCGAGGCGCCCATGGATTGTGGATGAAAGCCTCGCATGAATGAGAAATTAGAAATGCGAAATGGTGGTGCGGCGCATAAAAATATGGAAGCGCCGCGGAGTATTGAAATAAGCTTAAAACGCGTCCCCCCTTGGAGAAGGGGGGCCCGAAGGGCAGGGGATAGATTGCCTCGAAGAGGCAGAATTCTGCAGAATGAGAAACAAGAACTGTTGAATAGACTAGAGTAGATAGCATGAGCCGCTATGTAGAAGGGTGCCGTTACGCGGCACATCCATCCTGCGACTTTGGTGCTCCTAATCCCTAGCCACTAATTTCTAGTCACCAGTCACTAGTCCCCATCATTTGAAGATCAATTTCTTCTTCATCCGATCGATGGAGAAGGTGCGCAGCGGCTGTCCCGTTTCCTTCAGAAGCTCTTTCGGAGAAGAGAGGGATCTCTCGGTCAGCGCCGCGCGTACGATGTATGCACAGGCGCGGGCATCGTCCAAGGCCTGGTGGTGATGGAAGTCAAAGCCCAGCGCTTCGGCGACGGTATTCAGCTTGTGATTTTCCATATCCGGCCAGAGCTTGACGGAGAGCGGGACGGTATCGCCATAGCAAAAGTGCAGGTCGGGAAGACCGTAGGTGGCGATCGACGAGGCGAGGACGCCCATGTCGAAGCGGGCATTGTGCGCAAAGACCACCTGCCCTTCCAGACGCTCCCGGATCTCTTCGAAAAGAAGCGGGAAGGCGGGCTCCTCTGCCACGTCGGTGGGGGAGATGCCATTCACCTTCTGGCATTGGGCATCAAAATTCATGGAGAGGGGATGGATGAGATGGTACCACTCGTCGATGACTTTTTCGCCATCGCTGGTCACGATGCCAAGGGAGCAGGCATTCGCCGGGCCCCAGTAGGCAGTTTCAAAATCGATTGCAATGTAGTTCATGATGATTTGAGGTTCAGGGTTTAGGGTTCAAGGTTCAGGGTTCAGGGTTAGCCCTTGGGGCGGGGTGCCCTTTGATTGCGTGCGAAAGAGGTTCGGCGGGTTCAACAGGTTCAGAGGGTTCAACGGGGGTAGTGCGGCGCATAAAAAAGAAGCGCCGCGGAGTATAGATGGTGGCGATGCCCGAAGGTGGCATTTCAAGTCACTAGTCACTCGAGGCTCATAATCCCTCGCCGCTTATTCCTGTTTTCAAACTATAAGGTTCGAGATAAGCCGTATTCCCGTATTGCCAAACTGAACCCTGAACCCTGAACCCTTACTGTAAGTTTTGAAAACTAATGAGCAAGAACAGTATTTTCTCAAATATCCGTCTCGAAGGTATGCGGCGCTTCTTCGATCCAGCCGACCTCTACCGCACGGTCGAAGGCGGACTTGACGCGGCGGGCGAGTTCATTCCTGGCGGCGGCGACTTTCTTTCGGTTCGGCGCAAATCCGGTGATGAGGATGAGAACGTCTTCGGTCGTCGGGGTGATTGCTCCTGTCTTTTGATCTTCGGCCAGCCAGCCGGTGGTGCAGAGGTCGTCTCCGAGAGAAACGGTGACATCATCCGCTGTTTTCCGGATGGAGAGTGTCCGGCTGCGGTCGCCCATGTCGTAGGCGTGGATATCGACGTGGAATTTCAGCATGCCGGCACGCACCATGTCGAGGATCGGATTCTGGCGCGGCAGCACATCAGAGCCGGCGAGTTCATCCAGTGTCGCCGTCTTGGGGGCAGGAAGGATCTCCATGGGAGTCTCTGCCGCCTCTTCCTTTTCGAAGAGCCCCAGGTCCTTCTTGTATTCCGCAAAGGTCTTTGCCAGACCGGACTCACCGGTGATGGAGAGCTTTTTAAGGACGTTCTGATAGCGCTCGATCTCTTGGTCGGCGATATGGGGATTCATCTTGAGGAGCAGGTTCGCCTCGGTGCAGCAGCGGCGGCGGAAGGCTTCTGCTTCCAGATTCACATCGCGGTTGTCAGCGGCGCGCAGGGCGACGACGCCGATGCACAGGCCGGGGATGGTATCGAATAACTGATCGTCTACAGTGATTTTCATGATTGCCTCCAAATGGGGAAAAATGTGTCTTCACTATTATAGCATAGATAAAGGGCTTAGGTTGATGGGGGCGGGGTTAGCCGTAAGTGTCAAGTTTTCCTCGGTAATTCATTTGACTGTCAATAATTACTATCTCCGTGGCTTCGGTTTAATCAGTATTTCTGTATCGCTCTGGCA
>CAVBQN010000155.1:0-3319 GCA_963597545.1 Fusicatenibacter saccharivorans | reverse complement strand
TGCTGCAATTTCTCGTTTTCTTCGGCTGTCTGTGGCTCTTCCTGCGCTGGGCGAGCGAATGCTTCCCCCTCCACGATTACGAAGCCGCCAGACAATATAAAGAGTATATCGATATGATCAGAAATACGACATTGTAGGTTGTCGAGTTCTATAGGTTCAACGGGGCAGGGGATGTGATACAAACGCAGCGCTTTCACTTTATGCGCCGCCCCTACCCCAGCTGCCAGTCACCAATCACTCATATTCTCCGAAAGGATCCTGCCATGAACATCAAAGAAGAAACCCGCAAAATGAAGCTCGCCTCCCCCATTCTGGCTGCGTCTTCCCTCGAAAAAAGAAATCACGCGCTCGCCCTCATCCGCGAGTCTCTCCTTGCAAGCAAAGAAGAAATCTTTGCCGCCAATCACAAAGACCTCGCGCTGGCAGAAGAGAACGGCATCGCTCCTGCCGTCAAGAAACGCCTCAAATTCGATGAAGGGAAGCTCGCCGACGTCGAAGCAGAGCTCACCGGCCTCATCGGTCTGCCGGATCCCATCGCTCGCGTGACGCTCGCCCGCGAGCTCGACGAAGGGCTCTCTCTCTACCGCGTAACCTGCCCCATCGGCGTCATCGGCGTCATCTTCGAAGCCCGCCCCGACGCGCTGGTACAGATTTCCTCCCTCTGCCTGAAGAGCGGCAACTGTGCCATCCTGAAAGGCGGCAAGGAAACGACCTACACAAACCGCGTCCTCTTCCGCCTGATCCGCGAAGCCGCCACCTGTGCCGGTCTTCCGGAGAATGCACTGCTCCAGGCCGAGCAGCACAATGAGATCGACGAGCTTCTCGAATGCCACGAATCCGTCGACCTCCTCATCCCGCGCGGCTCGAATGCCTTCGTGCAGTACATCATGTCTCACACCGCGATCCCCGTCCTCGGCCATGCGGACGGCGTGTGCCACATCTACGTCGACAAGGACTATGAGGAAGAAATCACCATCCCCGCCATCGTGGACGCCAAGGTGCAGTACCCCGCCGCCTGCAATGCGGTCGAGACCATCCTCGTCCATCGGAGCATAGCGAAGGATTTCCTGCCGAAACTCGCCCGCGCCCTCACCGCAGCCGGCGTCACGATCCGCGGCACGCAAGAAGTGAATACCATCATCCCTGTCGATGTCATTCCTGAGAGCGAAAGTTTCCACAAGGAATACCTCTCTCTAACCCTTGCCATCAAGCTCGTCGGCGATCTGGACGAAGCGATCTCTCACATCAATACTTTCGGCAGCCATCACACCGACTGCATCATGACGAAAAATCCGGAAGCTGCCAAACGCTTCATGGCACTCGTCGACTCCGCCGGCGTCTACCAGAATGCCTCCACCCGCTTCGCCGACGGCTTCCGCTACGGCTTCGGCGCAGAAGTCGGCATCTCCACCTCCAAGATCCACGCCAGAGGCCCTGTCGGTCTCGAAGGCCTCATCTCCTACAAGTACAAGCTCTTCGGCCACGGACAGACCGTAGGCGACTACGCATCGGGGAAAAAGCAGTTCCATTTTAAGGATTTGAAATAGGCGAATATACGAAAAAGCGAGCGCAAGAAATAAAAATCCATTTCTTGTGCTCGCTTTTTCGTAATGATTTTACTAATTCTCAGTATACAGCTAAATCTAAAGTAACCACATAGCGCTTCCAACCGGTACGCCAATTATCAATGCCATTGTCACAAAAGATGCCATACATCCGGACTTTCCCTTAAATTCATTAGGTTTTGCAATAAATCGTTTCCATCCCTCAATCATAAGTTCTTCGAAATTTTTATTTTCTGCTATAAAAAAAGCTTTACACATCTTTTGTTCTGGTATTTTAAATGTGCTACGTGCAAAATCAAAAAAATCTTCCATAGCATCATCCATTTTAAATTGATTCTTCTGTAAGATATCCCATAACGCATCACTTGTAATATTATCCTCGACAATTCCAATGGGATATCTTGCTTTAACCACTTGTGTAAATGAATGCGTCATAATTTCGTAAATTATTTTGCCATCGGGAAAATTTGGATTATTTTTAAAAGCCCCACTCAAGGTAGCAAAGAACCAAATCTCTCTAAGTTCAATAAATGATAAAAAATACGCATTAAAAAGAGCATCGTCAAAGGTTTCATGAGAAATCCCGTGCATGTCAAAATATTGCTTTAGCGCTTCATCTAATGGAATCCATTTACCACAATTCTCAAGTTGCAACGATGTAGTAACCATTTGTCCACATATATTTCCATAACCATCACATTCACTTTTGCTGAACATTTTATTATCCTCCCCTATTTTCATTCACAGAACTGTTTCTTATCTTTTATTCTAAATTCTTCCTTGAACAATCGTCAAGTAGTTCTTGATAGCACTGCATAACAAACAGTCAGTATCCACAAAAACGGGCGGCAGAAACGAAATCGTTTCTGCCGCCCGTTTTCCCATTTTATGACACCCAATGAGGTTCAGGGTTTAGGGATCTCAAGTGACTAGTGACTTGTGACTCTCTCGTATCGTCATTTCGAGCGTAAGCGAGAAATCTTTGTCATTTGCGGTCAGGCGGTCGATGTCAGGGAATCCCAAGCGGGAAACCTGCTTATCCGCAGACCTTCGAGCATCGCCCATATATTTGCGGCGAAGCCGCCACCTTCATTCCTAATTCCTAATTCCTAATTTTCCTCGAACCCGACCCCCCTTTTACTTCACATCCACGACACTAAATTTCCCATCCTGCATTTTCATCAGGATCAGATCGACGACCGGATCCCGCTTTTCATCGAAGCTGAATGTGCCGCAGACACCCTTGAAGTCCTTCATCTGTGCCAGCGCATCGCGGATCTTCTTGTGATCGGTGGTCGTACCCGCGCGCTTCATCGCATCCATCGCCATGTAGACGCCATCGTAAGCGCTGGCTGCGAACTGGTCGGGCGCACGGCCATAGGCTTTGGTGTAGTTCTCCACGAATTTCTGCACCTTTTCATCCTTGCGATCCGCCGACCACATGGAGGAGACGTAGACATTGTCCGCCGCCGCGCCTGCCATCTTGCCCAGCTCCGGCGAAACGAAGCCATTGTCCCCCAGCACCGGCTGGTTCATGCCCATCTCTCTCATCTTCTTCAGGATGCGGGAGCCTTCCTGGTAGTAGCTGCATACAACGATGACATCCGGATTTTTGTGCTGGATATTCGTCAGCTGCGCGGAGTACTCGCTGTCCTTGCTGCCGAAGGTCTCGACGTCGATGACTTGGACGCCTTCCTCCTCCATCGTCTTCTGGAAATATTTCTGCGCGGTCACATGCTGCTCATTGTCATGGG
>CAVBQN010000154.1:0-3331 GCA_963597545.1 Fusicatenibacter saccharivorans | reverse complement strand
ATGTATAAAAATCCATGTGAAATCCGACTCTGCGATTTAATCAGCGTTTCCCTAAGTATCTATATTCCCACGCCGGCCTTTTTTAAGAGCTCCGCTGCCCAGGACGCATCGATCAGGATGTCCTCACGCTCCGTTTTCGCAAAAGCAGGCGAGAGCTGCTGCTTCACCTGCTCATACATCGCAGCATCGAACGCATACGCGCAGACGATCTTGCCATCCTGATACAGACAGTAGCCCGTGCGGCCATCCGCGCCGCGCTCGAACCAGATGGTATCGACCGAGAGACCCGGCTTCTGCTTCTGCAGGAAGGAATGCGCCAGCACCTTCATGATTTCTATGACCCGGTCATCCAGATGAAGGTCAAGCAGCAGCAGCTTTTCCAGCAACACCTGACGGTTTGCCACCACACGGCGGCTCCAGTCGGCGATGCCTGTCCATGGCACGGATGGATCGCGTCCCGTCATGATGGCGCAGGCCTTCCGGAAATCATCCTCATTATCCGCATAGTATAGAAGCGCGTGACTTTCCCTTTCCTTATATAAGAAAGAATAAGAATAATGCTCCGCGTGACCGCAGTGCGGACACGCTCCTACGAACGCCTCTCCTGTCCGCACCTTCTCTGCGATCGAGGGATCTTCTCCCGTATCGAAAGCAGGATGCGTCGTGAAGGAAAACAGCTTCTGGCAGGCAGGACAGGTCAATGTCAAAATAGCCATAAAAAAACTCCTTTGCTCCAGGGAATGCTGACTACTCCCGTACACTCAATACTTCGGACAACGGCTTACGTTCGCTGGCCGCTGGAATGACAGCCGGATGGCCGATCGCGATCAGCGCAGACACATCATAATTCTCCGGCAGAGACAGGATTTCCTTCACCTTATCCTCCTCATAGCGCCCCATGATGAGCGTGCCGAACTTCAGCGCATTCGCTGCCAGGCAGAAATGGGCAGCCGCGACGCCCGCATCAAAAGACTGCCAGTGCGTCCCCTTCTTCGTGGAGAACGATCCATCCGGCTCATAGCCCGACAGTCCCTTCACGATGCAGAGCACGATGAGCGCCGGCGCCGCATGGATATTCTCCGTATTCCAAGGGAAAGCCGCCGTACACTCCCTGGCCAGACGATCCTTCAGCTCCTGATTCAGCACCGCCACATAGCGGATCGGCTGCGTATTCTCCCAGCACGAAGCCATCTGAGACATCATGACGATATCCTCTACATCCCTTCCCGTGACCGGCTGATCCGTATATTCTCTGATACTTCTTCTGGAAATCAGACATTTGATCGCATCCATAAAGGCGCCTCCTCATTTCTTGAACGGGCAGCAGACAGGGAAATGGCACGCGCCCCGCATCCTGCCTCAAACACATACACCTACTATATCATAGAAAAGAGAAAAGCAGATAGCAAAAAAGTAGGAGAACTGGAATTTTTGCGGTATAATAAAGGAAAAGAGAGTTGATAGGAGGCTGATAGGCCTCAAAGAAAGGTGGTACTTATGCCTAGAAGAGGAAATAACCTGTTAAAAGAAGACAGAAAAGTAGAGCGTATCCTCTGCTTGTGGAACATACTGATGCGTGGCCGCGGCGTCACGAGAGAAGAACTCTCCGCCAAACTGAAAGTCAACGAGAGAACCATCAGCCGCTACTTCGCCGACATCCGCGGCTGCCTTGCTGCCATGGAAGAAAGCGATGGAGTCCATAGAAAACTCATTCACAGCCGCGAAGAAGGCGTCTACAAGATGATCAATGAAGGCGGCGAATACCTCACGAGCGGAGAACTCTTCGCCGTCTGCAAGATCCTCCTCTCGAGCAAAGCCTTCCATAAAGTAGAGATGAAAGCACTTCTCGAGCGTCTTTTGGAAAATCTGGCCGCCGCAGAAGAACGGGCAGAGATCGGAGACTACATCAAGAATGAACTCTTCGAATACGCAGAGCCCAACCACAAGAATCCGGACATGGACCTCCTGTGGAAAATCACGCGCGCCATCCACCAGCACCACGTCATTGCATTCGACTATAAAAAAATCAGCGCAGAAACCAGCAGCCCGCACACCGCTCGCCCGCTCGGCATCCTGTTCTCTGAATACTATTTTTACGTCGCAGCCCGCCCTGACCGAGGCATCAAGACCGGCGCCACCAGCCCGCTCAAAATTTATCGCTTGGACCGCATGACGAGCGTCATCGACACCGGAAAGACCTTCGAAGAGCCCTATGCTGACCGCTTCCGTGAAGGAGAATTCAAAAACCGCGTCCAGTTCATGTACTCGGGCAAAAAGATCCACCTCGAATTCATTTACAAAGGTCTCTCTCTGGAAGCCGTCCTCGACCGCCTGCCCACTGCGAAAGCGAGAAAGCTCGACGACGGCAACTGGAACATCAGCGCCGACGTCCTTGGCGAAGGCATCCTCATGTGGCTCCTCTCCCAAGGCGCCAACGTCAACGTCCTCGCTCCGGAAAGCATCCGCCAGGAATGGCTCGATACCGCCAGAAAAATCTGCGAAATGGGTAAGAGTGAACAGTAGGCAGAAAGTTATTTGTGAAATCCCGCTGAAGCATCAGCTCCGGCGGGATTTTTTAGTGGGAGCGTATAAAAGAACGTTACGGTATGACACGCCAACTGAGCAGCCCCTTGAAGACGGCGCAGGAGAGAGTGGCACGAAGAGGCATAGCTATCCGTATCGTCATCGGAAGCGAAGCCGAGAGAACCTTGTCATTCTCATAAGTCGACGAAATGCGAATACAGGGAAAGGGAAGTATCGATCTGCATGCTATATGAGTAGGCCCTTGGAGAAGGGCCGCGCCAAAGGCGCAGGATGGATGTGCCTCGAAGAGGCACCCTTCTACGCAGCGGTCAGTATGCGAATTCTGCAAAGCGCTACTCCGTATCGTCATTTCGAGCGAAGCGAGAAATCTTTGTCATTCGCGGCTCAGTGGTCGATGTGTGAAAACCCAAAACGGGAAACCTGCTATCCACTTACCTTCGGGCATCGCCCCATATATATGGCAGCGAAGCTGCCACCACAAGTTTGAAAGCAGGGATGAGTAGCTAGTGACTAGTGACTGAAATGCCACCTTCGGGCATCGCCACCATCTATACTCCGCGGCGCTTCCATATTTTTATGCGCCGCACCACCATTCCTAATTCCTCATTCCTAATTCCTCATTCGCGCAAAGCTTTCATTCATAATCGGTGGACGGAGCCGTCAAAGAAGCTAACCCCGAACCCCGAACCCCGAATCCTCTTCCCTTTTAGAAAACGCTCCATGTAAAACCCCCTTGACACAGCCGCATCAAACTGATACAATAACACACGCTTAAGTCAAGAGCCGG
>CAVBQN010000153.1:0-3407 GCA_963597545.1 Fusicatenibacter saccharivorans | reverse complement strand
ATAGCGCTTCGCGCCGTCGTCAGAGGGGCGTAGCCGAGAAATCTCTATGGCAGAATGCTCATTGCCTGATGTGAGGTGACACCAAAACATCGTTTCCCCTTGGCGCATACATGCTGATTCCCGCAGTGCAGTAAAGATCCCTCGGCTACGCTCGGGATGACGATGCCGGAGAATCCCAGTGACCAGTGACTAGTCACTTTAGATTTCTAATCCCTAATCCCTGGCTACTAGTCCCCAGTCACCAGTCACAAGTCCTTATTCACCGGCGTCCTGTCCGGCTCGCCGCTGAGATTCCTTCCGATATCCGTCGGCACGCGGCGGTAGGGGAAGGTTTTCAGGATATCCTGCATGAGGTCATCGAAGATGTAGCGGTTTCTGACGGTGCCCTCTTCTTCGCTGTTCCAGTAGGTCGCGCGGTCATCGCGGACGGACGGCTCCCCTTTCTTATAGGAGTAGATATCGAAGACGGCGCGCGTCTCTACGATGTCATCGGCGTCAGAGAAGAAAGAGCGGCGGTAGACGACCTGCCGCCACTCGGTAATGACAGGCATGACGACGATATCTGCATTCGCTTTTTCTGCGAGCTCCTTCAGCTGCGAAGGGGAGTAGAGGGCGGCATCGTACTCGACCGGATCCAGCGTGCGGTAATAAGGATAGCGGAAGATCCTTCCCATTTCGCGGTCCACATAGGCGGCGGCTTCATCGCCGCTTCTGTATCGCGCCGGGAGCAGGAGCACGGTGCGTGTATTTTCAAAGTACCCCAGACTTCGATTCACCGCCGGATCCGCCGCCTTCGCGGGAAGCAGGAAGCTGAGGCAGAAGACAAGGGTCATCAGTAAAAGAGAAATTCGTTTCATAAAAAAGACCTCCTTTGATACTATTGTAGCACCAAAGGAGGGGACAGGGCTAGGAAAACAGCGATTCAAGTTACTAGCCACCAGCCACCAGCCACCAGCCACCAGTCACTAGTCACTAGTCCCCAGTCCCCAGCCCCTAGTCACCAGTCACTTTCCTCTCGATCCACCACAGCCGCCCGATGAGGAGCAGGGCGGAGGTGCCGACGCCAAGGTCGATGCACTGCCAGTAGGACTCGGGGCCGTGGGAGAGGACGTAGTCGAAGAAAAGGCCGGAGGGGAAGCAGATGAACCAGTAAGCGATGAGCATGAGGAAGAAGGGGACCTTCGCGTCCTTATAGCCGCGCAGGATTCCCTGGATGGGGGCCGCGATGTCATCGAAGAGCTGCCAGCCGGCGCAGTAGACGAGGAAGAGGCTGCCGAGAGCAATGACGGAAGGATCCGTGCTGTAGAGAGAAATGATTTCCTTTCGGAAGAGGAGCGTTGCGCTGATGGTGATGGCTGCGCCGGTGAGTGTGGTGAGGAGCCCCAGCCTGGAGTATTCGCGGGCGAGGTCATAGCGCCTGGCACCGACCTCGTAGCCGACGAGGATGGTCATCGCCATGGAGCAGCTCATGGGGATCATGTAGATGATGCCGGAGAAGTTGAGCGCCGCCTGATGCGCCGCGATGGTTTCTGTGCCGAATTTCGTGATGAAGATGATGATGAAGCCAAAAAGGCTTGTTTCCATGAAGACGCCGAGTGCATTCGGGATGCCGAGTGCCATGTACTCTTTCCAGACGAAGAGACAGCTTTCCAGCGAAGAAAAGAGAGCGCGGCCCATGAATGGCTTCTGAGACAGGATGACGGCAAGAAAGAGCAGGACAAGAAAGACGTAGGTGAGGAGAGTGGCAATGCCGGCACCGACACCGCCTAAGGCGGGAGCTCCCCATTTCCCGAAGATAAAGGCGTAGTTCAGAAGGCCGTTCACCGGGAGGGCGAGGAGGAAGAGGCGCATGGAAATCGTCGTCGCCCCCACGGTGTCGGTCAGTGAGCGGAGCGGCATCGCGAGCATTTCAAAAAGGAACGCGCCCACAAGCGCGAGCATGTAGTCTTTCGCGATGGCGGAAACAGCGCCGGCAAGGGAGAGACCTGCAAGGACGGTATCAATGAAGAAGTAGTAGAGCAGGGCGAAAAGGAAGGAGAGCAGGACTGCGAGGTAGAGCCCCGTGCGTATGACCATCGGGATGCTTTCCTTTTCTTTTTTCCCCAGGAGCTGCGCGGCCATCGGTGTCGCAGCGGTGAGAAGTCCCATCGCGGTCGTCTGGATGGGAAGGAAGAGGCTGGCGCCGATGGAGACGCCGGCCAGATCATTTGCACTGACGTGACCGGACATGGTCGAGTCCATGAAGTTCATGCCGACGGTGGAAACTTGGGCGATCAGGATCGGGATCATTGTCGCGATCAGCTTTTTGAGATGAGAAAGATTGATAGACATAGGGATCGTATATTTGAAAAATCCTTGCTGGTTCAGACCAGTAAAAAAGACTACGAAAAAAGGAGCTGCCTTTTGGCAACTCCTTCTATTATAACCGAAATCCTCAATTATTTCATGTGAGCGGCAGCCCAGTCAGCCTTGAAGCGGGCAATGCCATTGTCGGTGAGCGGGTGCTTCATTGCATCCATGAGGACCTGGAAGGGGACAGTCGCGATGTCAGCACCGGCGAGAGCGCACTGGGTGATATGTTGCGGTTTTCTGATGGAGGCAGCGATGATCTTCGTCTCGATGCCGTGAAGTTCGAAGATTTCAGAGATGGTCTGGATCAGTTCGACGCCGTCCCATCCGATGTCATCGATGCGGCCGACGAAGGGGGAAACGAAAGAAGCACCGGCGCGTGCAGCGAGCAGGGCCTGGTTCGCAGAGAAGATCAGGGTGACATTGGTGCGGATACCGGCTTTTGCGAGGCCTTTCACTGCTTTCATGCCTTCTGCGGTCATCGGGATCTTGACGACGACATGCGGGTCAAGGGCAGCGAGGACTTTGCCTTCTGCGATCATGCCTTCTGCATCATCGGCGAGGACTTCTGCGGAAATCGGGCCATCCACGATGGAGGCGATTTCTTTGATGGTGGCATGGAAGTCTTTGCCTTCCTTGGCGATCAGAGACGGGTTCGTGGTGACGCCGGAAATAAATCCCATATCATTGGCTTTGCGGATGGCTTCCACATCAGCGGTATCGATAAAAAATTCCATATGATTCTCCTTCTGCGAGCGCTTGTGCCTCGCTAATAAGTATATACTTTTTAATGCTTCCTACATATTACACTATTTCAGGAGAAAGTCAAGAAAAACCGCGGAGTGTTTCCTTAGCTAGAGGAAAGCTGCGTACTCTCTTTTGATGCTTCGCATCTGTTTGCAAGCAGAAATTGTGAGCTGTATGGATTCACTTGTTCTATCCCCTTCCTCTGGAAGCAATGCTATTAAGTTAAGAAAATTATTAACGCCGTAACGTCTTGCTTCCCCTTCGGGGGAAGTGCCGAAGGCAATAGGGGCATGCTAGCGGTATAGCGTGCT
>CAVBQN010000152.1:0-3478 GCA_963597545.1 Fusicatenibacter saccharivorans | reverse complement strand
GATAATAGAGAATCCGCTCTACCGCGATAAAGACCACAGCCATAGAGCAAAGGAGTAAAGGCCACATACACGGCCCGCCTCGGACAAAATATTGTATAGTCATATCAAACATGGCACACCTACTTCCTTTGTGGTAGACAGTAAACAATTGGCAGTTGACAAGCTCACAAATACCATCTTGCATCTTGATAAGCACGGGTATCAGATCACTAGTTCGTCTCCTTTGCTATTTTATTAGTTTTTGCCTATGCATCTTCATGAAGTCAATATACGTTTGACATACTTTATACATCGATTCTGCAAAAGATTTATTCGGTATTTTCTGATATATCGGCTTTCTTATTGCTTCAGTTACAAGGTCATGCATCTGATCATAGATAGCTATAGAAGTGATAGCATACTGATTTCCTTTCATTCGAATATGAAGTTCCATAATGCTATAAGCAGGCACTCTATGGTCATCTTTCAACTTGTCAGCATATTGCTTCTTTAGTTTTTCCATGAGTGGCTTGTTATTATATATTGCCTTTACAGTCATAATGATCTCGTCTGCATCGTTTTCATTGTAATGCATCGACTCTGCATCAAAGCTATATAGCGCAATATCATTGCCATCTATCTCTATCCATCGCATTAACTCTTTTTCCTCAGCCGTTAATTTCGGCCTCGGATTCAATTCATAGATCACCCCCTCTGAGGCATTTTCCCCCGTAGGGGATTCTTCTGCATTCACCCCGAAGAGCGGACACAGAAGAAATACTGAAAACACAGGGGCTAGTATCCAACAAGCCTTAGAATGCATAGCGGATGCCTGCATTCAGTTTCCACTGCATTTCATAGTCGCCGCCAAAGCTGCGGGTGATATCTGCATAGAAGAGCGAGGAACCGCCAATCTTCCAGGTACCGCCGAGCGCGAGTTCAGCCCAGGTATCACCGAAGTCCTGTTTAATGGTGGTTGGACTGCCGTTGCTTTCACTGGTATAAGTCGCGGAGGTATCCCCATCGAATTCATGGAGGACACTTGCCTTCAGGTAATAGGAACTCCGCTCGGTTGTCTTGCCCGCCGCAATGCCCAAGCGGCCGATGAAGCTATCCATGCCATCCTGATGAATAAACATTTTTTCATTGCCCGCAAAATTGCTGCTTCCTGTGTAATCATCGCTTCCCAGCTTGGAGTAAGACAGCTGGATCTGCGGTTCCACATAGCCATGGTTGCTTCCAAAACGTTTGCCGTATTCCACAGAAAGGCCATAGCCGTTGGCACTATACTTTCCATCCAATTTCTTTCCATCGACATTGTAGACGGAGTAGTCATTTTGCGTATGGCCAAATTTCCCTACGATGTCCAGATACTGCCCGTCCTCAAAGGTTTTCGTGCCATAAAGACTTCCCAGATACTGCTTTGGATCTCCGCTGCCGCCATAGCGGTAGGATGCGTCACCATCGTTGTAGTCAAAAGCCGCCCCGATGTGCCAGCCGGAAGCCAGCGCATGATCAGCGCCGACCTGCGCGCCCCAGAAGCTGTTGCTGGTGTACGCATGGTCTTTGTCGTACTTCGCTTTCCCTCCATACGTTCTCGCCCAGATACCATCGGATGCACCCATGCGAATATCTCCCATACGCTGCATCATATCCGTCATGCCGCTTCTCCATGCCAGCATCGAAGTCGTCATGGCAGACTTGACACTCTTCATCATGCTGGTTTCCGTCGAGCCTACCGTCGTTCGTGTCCCATCTTCACTGGTATACGTAGTACTGCCATCTGCATGATTTTCTACCGTCATGGCCGGCATCGCAAACATGGCTCTAGGCCGAGCCATGGCTTTTGCCAAAGCTCTCCCCTGTCCCAGAGAACCAGCCCCGGTGGATGCATCGAAGGAAATCGTACCTGTACGAGCCACGGACCGCGTCGTCAGCCCTTCATTGACCTTCACCGTGCCTGTCAGATTCCGTTCCCCTTCGGCATACCCTGTATACGTCAGCTTCTTAGCCAAAGTTTCCATCGCTTCTCTGTCAGAAAGCCCCGCTCGATCCCCGCTGACGGTCATTGCCGACTGCGGAGCCGCCGCACTGATGGTGACGCCCGCTCCATTTTTCGTCATAGTACCATAGTTCACCGTAGCATGGCCACTATAGTTATCGATGGTGATCGCTTGATCCGACTTCTGGTTGATGATACCCGCATTTGCTGCCGTGCTGCCGCCTACGAATTGAGTGATGTGGCTAGCCCCATTGGAGCCCACATCTTCATTATCTTCTGCATAGCGAGTATTCCGGGCTTCGTTGGTCCATGTTGCGCCATTCTGCAGCCACATATTGACCGTGCCGCCATTGTCCACGATACCATGGAGATAGGAGTCGGATGTCGTCAGAGCCATATTGACATGGGCTCCAGAGCGGGCAAAGACATCCCCATTCAGCTGTACCTTCTGTGTGCCGGGGGCGGTGCCTGCTGTGCCAGTATTCACGTTAATGGTGCCCTGGTAAGCTCCCAAAGTATAGTACCCGTAGTTTCTGCCAGATGGTACATGGATCGTGCCGCCACCGATAGATACTTTGCTTCCTGCTGCATTGACCGTGATGCCATTGCCATAGACATCCATGTTCGCCAGGCCTTTGACCTCGACCTCACTATTCTTGACACTGGTCAGGATTCCCGCATTATTGAAACGGGAATATACATTTTCTGGATTTAAGCCGATACCCCAGGTCGCACTGTCTGCGCCTTTGATATTCAGATTCCCATCCAGTGTGATTTTATTCGTCCCGGCAGCTGCATCACTGGCTTCTCCCCAGCGATCCGTCTTCTGGATAGCGATACCATTGCCGCCATAGCCTCCGGTCATAGCAATGTTCGTCGTCGGTGCATGGATCGTAATGCTGCTTGCCCCGTTGGCCGGCGCGTCGAGCCAGATGCCATTCGTGAGAGAATTGCCACCAGTCATGCCAGATGTGATGATGTTCAGCTTACCCGCCGTGACAGTCACATTTTTATTGTTTCCTGCATAGATACCGGAAGGACTGCCAATCGTATGAGAAGACTGAAGTTGGAGGGTTTTGCTACCTGCATTGAGAGTCACATCATTGCCAGAATGCGCATCAACTGCTGCCAATACATTAGTAGTTAAATCACCAGTAGCATATGTATTACCAGCCTGAATCACAGTATTATTCATGAACATATATGACTGGTAATCTTCAGTATCTTCATTATTATAATAAGCAGTATCCTTGTTTGTGCCTGTTATTTGTTTTGTATAAGTAGGATCCGCAAATGCAGCATCCGGATTTATCGTTGCTGTTACAGAAACAGATGGCGTCGTCAATCCTTCCGCCTGGACCGCAGTCAAAGTCGCTTCATCCCCGTAAACGGTATCTGGCTGGAGCATGGCCATGAAGTTGTACTGTGACATGCTGCTTTTACCAAAATCCTTAGCCGCCCAGGAATACTTCGGAGAAGTATCTCCGTCCGTATAAA
>CAVBQN010000151.1:0-3514 GCA_963597545.1 Fusicatenibacter saccharivorans | reverse complement strand
AGTCACCAGTCACCAGTCACCAGTCACCAGTCACTAGTCACCAGTCACCAGTCACTAGTCACTTATCCCCGTTTTCAACCTGAACCCTGAACCATCAATGTTCGCAGTGAATGACTTTCACGTCGTGAATGCCGTCGATGTTCATGAGGGCAGGAAGGATCGCAGTCGGGATGTCTTTATCGACGGCGACAGCCATGACATTCGTGCCCTTGTCTGCGGAGGCGCCGACCTGCATGCCGTTGATATTGATGCCTGCACTGCCAAGGACGGAAGCGACCTGACCGATCATGCCCGGCTTGTCTTCATGCGGGGCGATGATGATGCAGCCTTTCGGCTCGAAGTCTACGCGGAAGTGGTCGAGGGAGACGATCTTGGCATCCTTGCGGTCGAAGAGGGAGCCGGTGATGCGGTGCGTGCCCTTGTCGGTGTCGATGGTGAGGGAAATGGTATTCGTATAGTAGTGGCCTTTTTTCGCTTTCACTTCACGGACATCGATGTGGCGTTCCTCTGCGATGCCGCGGGCATTGACGAAGTTGACGGTCTGCTGGAGGACCGGTGAGAGGAGGCCTTTCAGGACAGCTGTGGTGAGCGGTGCGGTCTCGGTGTCTGTGAGTTCGCCGGTGTATTCGATATTGACGGTGGAAATGCGGCCGCCTGCGAGGTCGATGGCGATGTTGCCCATGCGTTCGCAGAGGTTGAAGTACGGCTGGATGACATGCAGGGTGGCTTTGGTGATCGGGGAGGCATTGACGGCGGTAGCGACGGGTTCACCGTGGAGCGCCTGGGCGACGCCGACAGCGACGTCAGTGGCCACGCCGGCCTGCGCTTCCTTCGTGGACGCACCGAGGTGCGGGGTGAGTGTGACATTCGTCATGCCAAGGAATGGATTATCTTCCGGCTTCAGCGGTTCATTCGGCCATACGTCGATGCCAGCGCCGGCCACTTTGCCGGATTTCAGTGCGGCAGCGAGCGCTTTGATGTCGACGACGGCGCCGCGGGACGCATTGACAAGGCGGACACCGTCTTTCATTTTTGCGAGTTCTTTCTCCCCGATCATACCGCGCGTCTCATCTGTGAGCGGGGTATGCAGGGTGATGTAGTCGGATTCTTTGAGGAGGGTATCCAGATCGACGAGTTCGACACCGAGCTGTTTGCCGCGCTCTAAGGTGATGTAGGGGTCGTAGCCGATGGTTTTCATATTGAATGCCTGCAGGCGCTTGGCCACATTCGAACCGACGCGGCCGACGCCGATGATGCCGACGGTCTTATTCAGGAGTTGGATGCCGGTGAAGCTCTTTCTGTCCCAGCGGCCTTCCATGATGGACTGGTGTGCCTGCGGGATATGGCGGGTCATCGAGAGCATGAGGGCGATAGTGTGCTCGCAGGCTGCGATGGTATTCGATTCCGGCGTATTCACGACCGTGATGCCCTTCTTGGTGGCCTCGGCGATATCAATGCCATCGATGCCGACACCGGCGCGGCCGATGACCTTCAGGTTCTTGGCTGCATCGATGACAGCCTTGGTGACCTTCGTCTGGCTTCTTGTGATGATGGCATCATAGTCTCCGATCACTTGGCACAGCTCTTCTTCTTTCATGTTCGGCTGGATGTCGACAATAAATTCTTTTTCCAGGATCTCTTTCGCTTCTTTGGCAACGTCTGCGGTGATGAAAATTCTAAACATAGTTTTTGCTCCTTATAGTAAATGCAGTGGTATGATGCTTGGGGTTCAGGAAAATTAGGAATGAGGAATGAGGAATTAGGAATGGCGGTGCGGCGCATAAAAATCAGAAGCGCCGCGGAGTTTTGATAGCTATTCGCGCCGTTGTCATCTCGAGCGTAGTCGAGAGATCCTCCTTGCAGAACGCTCATTGCCTGATGTGAGATGAGACAGCACCAGGACATCGTTTTTCCCAGGCGCATACATGCTGATTCCCGCAGTGCAGTAAAGATCCCTCGGCTACGCTCGGGATGACGATGCCGGAGAATCCCAGTCACCAGTCACTAGCTACCAGTCACTTGCGCTCCTAATCACTAGCCACTAATCCCTAATCCCTAGCTACTTTTACCCATTCACTCTCATATATTCTTTCATGAAGTCAGCGAGGGCTTCGGCGGCTTCGGGGGTGACGGCGTTGTAGAGAGAGACGCGGAGGCCGCCTACGAGTCGATGGCCTTTGACGCCGATGAAATCATTTTCTTTCGCTTTTGCCACGAAGTCTTTCTCCATCTCGGCATTCGCCAGATTGAAAGTCACATTCATGCGGCTTCGGGCGTCTTTCTCCGCGTGACCTTTATAGAAGCCATCGCTCGTATCGATCACATCATAGATGAGCCGGGCTTTGACCTTGTTTCTTTCTTCGATGGCAGGAAGGCCGCCCATGTTTTTGATCCAGTGGAGCATGCGGTTCAGAGAATAAATGCAGAAGACGGGCGGTGTATTGAAGGTGGAGTCCTTCTTGACGAAGGTCTGATACTGAAGAAATTCCGGTATATCCGTCCGCGCTGTGGCGAGGAGAGATTTTTTCAGGATGGCGAGCGCCACGCCCGCAGCGCCGAGATTCTTCTGGATGCCCGCCCAGATCATGTCGAATTGACCGAAATCGATGACGCGGGAGAGAATATCAGACGACATGTCGCAGATGAGAGGCACATTGACTTTCGGAAATTTCCAGTACTCCGTGCCGTAGATGGTGTTGTTCGCGCAGAGATAGAGGTAGTCCGTCCCCGGTTTCACATCATAGGTGTCAGGGATGTAGGAGTAATTTCTGTCAGCAGCGGAATTCGCATCATACGCTTCGCCGAAGAATGCGGCAGAATTTCTTGCCTTGTGCGCCCACACTCCGGTGTCGGCATAGGCGGCGCGGGTATGAAGGAAATTATACGCCGTCATCAGGAACTGCATCGTGCCGCCGCCCTGAATGAATACGATCTCATAGTCATCATTAAGGTGCATCAGCTCGCGGAGAAGCGCCTTCGTCTCATCCAGCATGTCCTGAAATTCTTTCGAACGATGGCTGATCTCTGTGATGCCCATGCCTGTCCCTTTGAAATCGGTGAGGTCATTTTTCATCGCTTCCAAAACTTCCAAAGGCATGGGGGAAGGACCGGCGTTAAAGTTGTAAACTCGTTTCATGGCAAACTCCTTAGAAAACACAAAAAGAGAAGACGTCCCATGGGACGAGCTTCTCTTTTCTCGCGGTACCACCCAATTTAGCCAGTGCATCAGTCAGTATACGGATAATAAAAAACGCCCTCCATCCTCAAAGGGACGAGAGCACCCGCGATACCACCCAAATTGCCTTCCGGCCATCTT
Organism: Fusicatenibacter saccharivorans; assembly: GCA_963597545.1. Taxonomy (GTDB): domain Bacteria; phylum Bacillota; class Negativicutes; order Veillonellales; family Dialisteraceae; genus Dialister; species Dialister saccharivorans_A. The sequence goes on along the minus strand of CAVBQN010000151.1, from coordinate 198 downwards.
TAGTCTGCTGTAACGGGCAAATCCCGAAAGATTCTTCATCTTTATCTCCGAAGTGGAAAGTCCTTGTCCCTCTGGCAGCTCACACCGACCGCTGTCTCTCTGAAAAAGATTCAAGCACCCTTCTTCATCATCGCTTGTTTCGTATGATTGGATTATAGAACGGAGAGGGGGAGATTGTCAAGAGGGGAAATATGGGAT
>CAVBQN010000150.1:0-3526 GCA_963597545.1 Fusicatenibacter saccharivorans | reverse complement strand
CATTGGCTTCGAAACTGAAACAGCTGTGGTGGCTCATGCTCATTTTCGCCATCTGTAATATCGCGATGGCTATTCTCCTCTATAATGACAGACCGGTACCTGTGGATGAAAATCCGCCGGTCCCGATCGCTAGGAAGGAAGTCTATAGCATCGGCATCCTGCAGTCGGACGATCTGCCTGAGCAGGATAAAATGCTTCAAGGCGTCATGGCGTCTCTTGAAGCCGGCGGCTATCAGGACGGAAAGAATATGAAGGTCGAGCTCGTCAAAGCAGCTGGCAGTGAACGCAAAGTGAAGAGTGCGGTGAATCAATTCGTCCGCAGCAAGAAGGATCTCATCATTGCCATCGGCACTTCATCAGCCAAAGCGGCCGCAAAGGTGACGAAGAGCATCCCCGTCGTCGGTGTCGGTGTTCTTTATTTCCAGAAGGATGAAGATTTCGAAGACCATGAAAACTTCACCGGTATCAGCGACTATCCGCAGGTCGTGAATCAGGTACGCATGGCATCTCGCTTCATGAAACTCGATCCGATGGGTGTCATTTACAATCCCAAGGATGAGGGGGCTCTAAATCAGGTCAAGATGCTTCGCGTCGTCGCAGAGCAGAAGCAGCTGAAGCTGGTGGAGATCAAATATAACGACAGCGAAAAAGCAGGGCCGCAGTTTGAAAAATTGATTTCTCAGGTCAAATGCGTCTATATGCCGGAAGATCCGATGGTTCTTGCACACTTTGATGAAATGGTGAAGATCGCCACAGACGCATGGGTGCCGATCATTGGCGAGCAGAAGGAAATGGTTTCCCGCGGAGCAGTCCTCTCCGTGTCTCCGTCCTATTACCGCATGGGATTCTCCGGCGGGCGTATGGCCTGCTGGCTTCTTGCGGGAGAAAAGATCCCGAAGGACATCCTCATCACCAAGCAGCATGATCCGGATCTCGTCATCAATATGAGACAGGTGAATGCACTCAATATTCCACTTCCCGGTGACATCTGGCAGCGCGGCAGAAAGCTCTATCTTTATGATGGACAGCCGGCAAGACCGTAAAAAATTAGAAGTTAGGAATTAAGGTGGCAGTTTCGCCGCGTATATATGAGGCGATGCCCGAAGGTGCCATTTAAGTCACCAGTCACAAGTCAATTTTAATCCGTAGCATAGCAGAAAAGGAGCATTGAATTTACATGGCAGATTTAGCATTTTCCACCGTTGCCCAAGGGCTCATGTGGTCCATCCTGGCCATTGGTGTATTTCTTTCCTTCCGCGTACTGGATGTACCGGATATGACCTGCGAAGGCAGCTTCCCGCTGGGCGGTGCTATCGCAGCATCCATGATCGCAGCCGGTGCTTCGCCATGGCTTGCCATCGCAGCCGGTACTTTTGGCGGTCTTCTGGCCGGTATAGTGACCGGTATTCTTTACACGAAGCTTAAGATCCCGGCCATCCTGGCAGGGATCCTGACCATGATCGCGCTTTACTCGGTGAACCTGCACGTTATGGGGAAAGCGAATATTTCCCTGCTTCGTGTGGACACCATCTTCTCTACCACGGCGAGTCTCCTGCATGTGAGCAACTCTGTCGCGGCCTTCCTCGTGCCGGCAGTCCTGCTTTTCCTCTGCAGTGCTTTCATTTACTGGTTTTTCGGTACCGAGCTTGGCATGTGCATCCGCGCGACCGGGTATAATACACAGATGGTGCGTGCCCAGGGTGTAAATACCGATACCATGATCATCATCGGTCTTTTCATTTCGAATGCCCTCATCGGTCTCTGCGGCGCGGTCGTTGCACAGAACAACGGCTTTGCTGACGTAGGCATGGGCATCGGCACCATCATCATCGGTCTCGCATCCGTCATCATCGGGGAAGTCATTCTCGGCGTAGACAGCTTCTCTGCTTCGCTTGCTGCCGTCATCTTGGGCTCTGTCATTTACCGCGTGGTCATCGCTGTCGTCCTCTACATGGGCATGCCGCCGAATGACCTGAAGCTCTTTACTGCTATTATTGTTGTCCTTGCACTGGCTGCGCCAATGATCAAAGGCAAAGTCAATGTCGGAAAGTGAGGCTGATCCCATGTTAAAAGTTACCAACATCAGCAAAACCTTCTTCAAGGGCACCAGCAATGAAAAGAAAGCATTGAATGGTCTGTCGCTCACTTTGAATGACGGTGATTTTTGTACCGTCATCGGAGGCAACGGCGCGGGCAAGAGTACGCTTCTTAATGCCATCGCAGGCGCGTATATTCCCGATGCAGGGACGATCGAGATCAATGGCACGGACGTCACCCGCGTCAGCGAATACAAGAGAGCGAAGTATATCGGCCGCGTTTTCCAGGATCCGCTGAAAGGCACTGCAGCCGGCATGCAGGTCGAAGAGAATCTTCTGCTCGCTTCCCGAAGAGGGGAGAGCCGCCGTCTGAAATGGGCTTTTTCCGCAGGAGATCATGAGAAATACAGAGATATGGTGGCCCGTCTGGATCTCGGTCTGGAGGATCGCCTCGGCACCCGCATCGGACTTCTTTCCGGTGGGCAGCGCCAGGCTCTCACGCTGCTCATGGCGACCATGAAAAAGCCGGACATCCTTCTTCTCGATGAACCGACAGCGGCTCTCGACCCGAAGACAGCGTCCAAGGTGCTGAAAATCACCGATGAGATCGTTACCGAACAGCATCTGACGACACTGATGATCACGCACAACATGAGAGACGCGCTGAAATACGGCAACCGTCTCATCATGATGAACAGCGGCCGCATCATCGCGGACTACACACCCGAAGAAAAGAAAAACCTCACCATCGAAGATCTGCTGAAGAAATTCGAAGAAACTAGCGGTACGGTCAGTGACCGCGTCGCTTTGGGATAATGTGAAAGCCTCTCTGCCATTGGTGCAGAGGGGCTTTTGGGGTTTAGTGTGACTAGTGACTGGTGACTGGAGACTAGGAGACATCAGACTCTCGTATCGTCATTTCGAGCGAAGCGAGAAATCTTTTTTGCAGACCGCTAAACGAAGGATGCGTGAAAGCAGAAATATGTAGCACCAAGGCGTCGTTTCCCTGCTGGTGCTTATGTGATACTGACAGCAGTTCAAGAAAGATCCCTCGGCTTCGCTCGGGATGACGATAGCGCGAAGCACTATCAAAATTCCGCGGCGCTTCCATATTTTTATGCGACGCACCACCATTTCTAATTTCTCATGCAAGCGAGGCTTTCAAACGGAATCAAAGGGCAGCACGCCACAAGGGTTAAGTTTGAAAGCGGGGATGAGTAGCTAGGGATGAGTGGCTAGGGATTAGGAGTCTCAAATGACTCGTGACTAGTGACTGGAATGCCAGCTCATGGCACCACCATTTCTCATTTCTAATTTCTCATTCAATCGAGGCTTTCAAAAGTCATCAAGGGGCGAACCGCCCCAGGGGTTAACCCTGAACCCTGAACCTGTAATTTCCCTTGCACTTTCCTTGATTTCCATGTATAATAATTATCGTTGTGAATACTGTATCCCAGTGGCACGTATCTCCGGCGGCGACTTAGATACAG
>CAVBQN010000149.1:0-3640 GCA_963597545.1 Fusicatenibacter saccharivorans | reverse complement strand
GGAAACACTGATTAAATCGTTGTCAGATTTCATTCTTGGATTTTTATACAGAGCAAGGAATCATCTGACGCGAATAGCGAGCTATTTAAGGAGGATGATGACGAAGCTATGTATAAAAATCCATATGAAATTCGACTCTGCGATTTAATCAGCGTTTCCCTAGCCCTTATTCTCCTTCATCATCGCTTCGAGTTCTTCGAAGAATTTCGCTTTCATGCGATAACCGATGATGCGGCCTTTTTCTTCGCCGTCCTTATACAGGATAAAGGTCGGCACGCCGACGAGACCGAAGCCTTCCGCAAGCTCCTCCTGCTCATCGACTTCCATGCGCACCACCCGTATTTTCCCCGCGAAACGCTCTTCCAGTGCCTGCACGGCAGGTGCCATGACCTGGCAAGGGCGGCACCAGGCCGCCCAAAGCCACAGGAGCACATAGCCTTCCCCCTCTGCGACGAGACGGTCCATGTCTGCGGTGGAGTGAATGTCTTCGATCATACCGATTCTTCCTTTCTTTTATAGGATGGTCGATCCCTTAGAAACGCTGATCCCATCCACAAACCATCAGCCCCTAGTCTCCAGCTCCCAGTATGCTGTATCCTTCTCTCATCATGCTTCCATTGTCTTCGATGATGACATCATGATGAACGAGGGACTCAAGGCGCGCCTGCATATCCGGTGCATGGAGGCGATGCGCCACTTCTTTTTCACAGCGGATGAGGATACCGCTTCGGAAAGGCGCACGGCTTTTCTGCCGCTCCAGGTCCTCTATGATCTGCTGGGCCACTGATTCCGCCGAAAGGATACGGCCCTGTCCATGACAAAGAGGGCATGTCTCATAGTAATTCTGCCAAAGACGATGGACAGTACGTTTTCTCGTCATTTCGACAAGGCCCAGCGAGGTCATGCCACAGACGACGGTCTTCACACGGTCTTTTCGCACTTCTTCTTTCAAAAGCTCGACCAGACGGGCTTCCTGCGATTTTCTTTCCATATCGATGAAATCAATGAGAATGATGCCGCCGATCCCACGCAGGCGGATCTGGCGGGCGATCTCTTTCACAGCGGACTGATTCAGAAGAAAAGCCAACTCCCCATGAGGCATATTCCCTTGAAAGGAGCCGGAATTCACATCGATCGCAGTCAGTGCTTCCGTGTAGTCGATGACGAGCGAGCCGCCGGAAGGGAGCGGTACTTCGCGATCGAAGAGTGCTTTCATCTGCTCATCGACATGAGAGGCATGGAAGAGCGGCTCCTTTCCTTCATAGCAGCGGATCTTTTCTGCGGGGAATCCTTCTCCTTCCGCAAGCTGCCTCAAACGCTGAAAGGTCGGCCTGTCATCCGTAATCAGGCTTTCGACGTCCGGCGTCATGTAGTCACGCAGACTTTTCACCGCGAGGTCGCCGTCACGGTATAGGAGCTTGGGCGCCTTCTCCACCTTGAAGCGACGGCTGACGATCTCTCCGACGGCAGAAAGCGCAGACAGATCGCGCCGAAGCTCTTCCGTCTCCGCCTTTTCTGCCGCGGTGCGCACGATGGCTCCCATACCGGAAGGACATATGTCGCGCGCCATGGCTCTGAGCGATGCGCGTTTCTCTTCGCTTCGGATCTTCTTGGAGATCCCGATATAGTTCGTTGCAAGGAGAGCCACCGCATATTTTCCAGCAAAGGAGATCTTCTCCGTCAGGAGCGGGCCTTTTGTCTCAGTGCTGTCCTTCTCCACCTGCACGAGGACAGAGGCTCCCTCAGTATGCGGCTCTTTGGACAGGATATCTTTCGTGCGGAGGAATCCGTTCTTACCAATACCGATATCGATGAACATCCCATTGATCGAAGGCACGACATTCCGGATGACGCCCTTGTACACACGCCCCACCAGATCCGTTTCCTCTGCTTTTTCGACAGAAATGTCCGAAAGTACGCCCTCATCCAAGACAGCAAGCACCTTTTCCTCTTCTGTCACATGGAGCAGTATCTGTTTCATTTTTTTTTAACCCACGCATCAAAGACACCGTGATCAAAGGGCGTCTTTCTCTCCCCCGCTTCCTTCCGATACGTCCCGGTACGCGAGCAGATGAAGGCATCCGGCGTCCACGGAAGGCCGAAGGACCCGGCAAGCATCTTCCATACATCCTTAGGCTGCACCGTACCGGTATTGCTGCGGATGAGAGAGAAGGTGAGATACGCTCTTTCCCCCTCGATACGGACCTTCATCGGCTCCATGATCATCGGCTTTACATCCATCTCACGGACTTTTTTCGGCGTGACACGCTGGTAAATGAAGGAAGGAAGCGCATTGAAACGGGCTATCGCTTCTTTTGCCGCTTCGGCATCAGCCCCCTCCGTCACAGGACCTTCCATTTCATAAGCGTCTTCATTGAAAAAAGCTACGAATTTCGGCCATTCCTGTGCCGCTTCTTCGATGTGGTAAATGGTCATGCCCTTTGGCATCTCGCGCTGCATACGCTCCTTCACTTCTTCGATCGGCATATCCTTTTCGAGTTTGATCTCCATATAGAGCGGATCCGCTGTGACCCCCACGGCCAGCGCCGAGTCAAGGGAAATTTTCATATGTGGATTGAAGCCTTCCGAGAAGGCGATCGGGATCCCTGAACGAACCACCACGCGCTCCATGGTACGCAGGTAGTCCAGATGTCCCAGAAAACGGATCTCTTCCCCTTTGGTAATCGCTAAAAACAGTCTCTTCATGACGTCTCCTCTTTTGCTAATGCCTAGGGAAACGCTGATTAAATCGCAGAGTCCGATTTGGCATGTATTTTCATGCAATGCTTCGTCATAACCCTCCTTAAATAGCTCGCTATTCGCGGCGGCTTATTCCTCGCCTTGCATGAAAATACAAGAGCCAAGTCGGACAACGATTTAATCAGTGTTTCCCTAGAATGTATCTATGAAATTATACAATATTTGCGCTGGCAGGGAAAGGGGTTCAGGGTTAGCCCCTTGGGCGTGCTGCCCTTTGATTCCGTTCGAAAGCTTCACTTGAATGAGAAATGCGAAATGAGAAATTAGAAATGGTGGTGCGGCGCATAAAAACATAGAAGCGCCGCAGAGTATAAATAGGGCGATGCTCGAAAGTGGCATTTAAGTCACTAGTCACTCCTAATCCCCAATCCCTAATCCCTAGCCACTCATCCCTGCTTTCAAACTTAGCCCATGGGACGTGCCGTTTCTTGATTGCGGATGAAAGCTCGGCCCGAATGAGAAATGAGAAAAGGTGGTACGGCACATAAAACTATGGAAGCGCCGCGATGTATAAATAGGGGGATGCCCGAAAATAGCATTTAAGTCACCAATCCCTAGTCACTAGTCACCAGTCACTAGTCACTAATCCCTGCATTCAAAATAGAAGAACTACCGCAAACAAAAAGATTCCTCCACTTCGTTCGGAATAACGATACGGGAATACCGCCATGTTCAAACTCGCGGCGCTTTAATTTTCGCCGCACCACAACCTTGAACCCGGCGACCTGAACCCATCTCCCTCAATAAAAAAAGACGAAATGCCCCAAAGAACATTTCATCTTTCCCCTATTTCTTTCCCACCATGCACGACGGGCATATATCACTCAGGAAGCAAGTCTCACAGGCAGGCTTCCTCGCCGTACACACGCGGCGACCATGC
>CAVBQN010000148.1:0-3660 GCA_963597545.1 Fusicatenibacter saccharivorans | reverse complement strand
TCCTCCGCCTTCGGCGCGCCCCTTCTTCAAGGGGCTGCTCAGCGGTCATGCAAAAGCGCGACATCCGAGAATACCGCTTTCCCCCGTATCGTCATTTCGAGCGAAAGCGAGAAATCTTTTCCGTTCGCGGTCAAGCCAAGGATGCGAGGACAACGGGAAACGCCATACTCCATACACCTCGGGATGACGATACGGGAAAACGGACTCTCTCACATGTGAGAAAACGACCTAATCCCTAGTCCCTAGTCACTAGTCACTAGCTACTAGTCACCAGTCCCTAGTCACGAATCCCCCAACTTCTCTTGCGTAAAATCCTCGCACCATATATACTAGAAAAGATAATTCTATTTTTTATTAAGGAGATGGATGTTTTGAATTTTGTTGACGCCGTAGTGGCCTTTCTGAACATTGGCATTTTCAGTACGCTGATCTGCCGCTTTACCGGAGCGAATATGGCAATGCTCGTTTTCTGTGCGCTGCTCTACATGGGGAGTGAACCGATGGAAACGGTGGGTATCATGCTGACGTACCTGGTCTTCATGCGCCTCACCATTTACACCCAGAAGCGCAAGCTGAATTTCAAGAAGCTGCAGGTCTTCAAAGGGATGCGAGTCTTTGTCCCCGTCCTTCTGATCGTGATCTCTCTCTTCCTGTATCCGTTCGCAGCGCTGGCGATCTTCCTCCTGCTCTTCATGGTGGAAATCCTCGCGCAGATCAAGTCGGAAATTCCGGAAGACAGACAGCTTTCGAAGGGAGAACTCACCAAGTACATTGTGATCGGTTCTCTCCTGACCACCGTCTCTATGATTGCCGTGAAATTCATCCCCGCTTCGTGGTACTATGCACTGGGCGGCGCTGTCGGTCTTTTCCTCTGTGCCTTCGTATGGTGGCTGGGGCAGGATCGCGACAGACTTTCCGGCATCTGGGATACAGTCATCCTGCTCTCCTTCATCCCGCTCGGCCTCTTCGGCTTCGATATGGCAGACTGGATGGATGATATGCGCCGCAGCGTGAACCCGACCCGCATCGCATACAATCTGCCTTTCATTTTCCTGCCGGTCTTCTATGTCGGCTTCCTGATGGCGAATATCCTCTTCGGTGTTTTCTCCCTCTCCGGCATGTGCATCACCTTCTTCGGCGCACTCGGCCTGCGTCTCTTCGGCTACTATGAAATGTCCGGCAAGGGCAAGGCGAGCCTCATCGCGATCGGCTTCACTGTCCTCGGCCTCTTCCTTCTCTTCCTCACCGCACCGGAGCCTATCGGTGTTTCCAAGTACGTGGACGCTTTCCTGCCGACCAATTACTATGGCTTCAAGGGCATCCTGAATATGTTCTGATTTTACGTGACTGGTGACTGGTGACTGGTGACTAGGGATTAGGAAGTTTGCCTCACATTTCCCGCTACTCCGCTATACCCGATCCCAAAAGAAAACCGTCATGATCGAAATGGTCATGACGGTTTTTGTTTGCCCGAAACAGATAGAGAAAAATATAACACGCAAAAAGCGAGGCCCGATGGACCTCGCTTTCGTGTCGATTTCATAAACCGATAGTATGGAGAAATGGTAAGGGGAAAATTCCTAATCCCTAGTCACTAGCTACCAGCTAATAGTCCCTACTCCCCCGCCTTCGGCTGGCGATATGTGAAGACGCGCTTGGGCTGATCGCTTTCCACCTTATGATCGAGGAGGTTCACATCGAGGATCGGGCAGACGCCGCAGCCATTGCAGGCCTGATGGCGGCAGTCGTGGGTGAGGATCCCCTTCTCAGCCATGCGCCATTCTTTCAGGAGGTAGTCCTTCGTGACGCCGCTGTCGATGTGATCCCACGGTTCACATTCATAGAAATCGCGGATGCGCGCTGCGTATTCATCAGGATCGATACCGCATTCACGGAAGCTGTCCATCCAGACGTCGAAGTGGAAAAATTCAGTCCAGCTGTCATAGGTGCAGCCTTTTTTCCATGCGGTATAGATCGCAGAAGAGAGCTTGCGGTCGCCGCGAGCGAGGACGGCTTCGATATAGCCGGTCTTCGCATCATGATAGGCGTACTTGATATGACGGTTTGTGAAAAGGCTCTTCAGGTACTGCTGTTTGCGCTCGATTTCCTCTACGCTGCACTGCGGCATCCACTGGAAAGGCGTGAAAGGCTTCGGCACGAAGCTCGAGACGCTGACGGTGATACGCAGGTCATAGCGCCCCTTGATCTTGTGATAGAGCTCGTGGATGCGGTTCGCCAGATCGGCGATGCCCTTCAGGTCTTCATCCGTTTCCGTCGGAAGGCCCATCATGAAGTAGAGCTTCACCTTTTTCCAGCCATTTTTGAAGGCATTCGCACAGGCGCCCATGATGTCTTCTTCCGTGACGCCCTTATTGATGACATCGCGCATGCGCTGCGTACCGGCTTCCGGTGCCAGTGTGAGACCGCTCTTTCTGACCTGCTGGATCTTTTTCGCGATGTCAATGGAGAAGCTGTCGACACGCAGTGACGGGAGACTGACGCTCACGCGCTTGTCTTTGAAATTTTCTAAGAGATGATCGACGAGTTCGGGCAGGCAGGAGTAGTCTGCCGAAGAGAGGGACATGAGGGAAATCTCATTATAGCCCGTATTCTTGATGAGGGTATCTGCGATCTCCTGCAGTCTCTCTTCGCTCTTCTCGCGCACAGGGCGGTAGATCATCCCCGCCTGACAGAAGCGGCATCCGCGGCTGCAGCCGCGGAACATTTCCAAGACGGCACGATCATGGACAATCTCGATATGTGGGAGGATCGGCTTGTCATCGATGTGGACATGGTCGACATCACGGATGACACGCTTCTTCACAGGGAACTGGGCCGCTTCGTCGATGGGACGGATGCTGCGGAAGACGCCATTCTCATAGTAAGAGACCTCATAGAGGGACGGCGCATAGCAGCCATCGATCCGAGCGAGACGGCGGATCGCCTCTTTGCGGCCGCCGGGCTTCCCTTCCGCTTTCCAAGCTTTCACGATATCCACCATCTCTCCGATGGCTTCTTCGGATTCTCCGATGAAGAAGACGTCGAAGAAATCAGCGACCGGCTCTGCATTGTACACACAGGGGCCGCCGGCGACGACGAGGGGATCCTCGTCTGTGCGGTCCTTCGCCCAGACAGGAATGCCTGCCATGTCGATCATGTTCAGAATATTCGTGTAGCACATTTCATACGGCATGGTGAAGCCAAGTACATCGAAGTCCTTGACCGGGCATTTGTTTTCAAGAGAAAAGAGCGGGATATGCTTCTCTCTCATCATCGCTTCCATGTCCACCCATGGCGCATATACACGCTCTGCCAGCGCATCCTCTCTGGCATTCAGGACACTGTAGATGATCTTGAGTCCCAGATGGCTCATGGCGACTTCGTAGACATCAGGGAATGCCAGCGCCACTTTCACCGGGATCTCATCGTGGTTTTTCACCACACTGTTCCACTCTCCGCCAATGTAGCGGGCAGGCTTTTGGATATGCATCAGCCATACGGGATCGATAGTTACACGGTTCATTTGATACTCCTAAAACAAATGGGGTTACAGGTTTGTGGTTTTATTGGTTCAATGGGTTCAAGGTTCAGGGTTCAGGGTTCAAGGTTCAGGGTTCAGGGTTCAGGGTTCAGGGTTCAGGGTTCAGGGTTCAGGGTTCA
>CAVBQN010000147.1:0-3686 GCA_963597545.1 Fusicatenibacter saccharivorans | reverse complement strand
GGCAGTCTACGTGTGCGTAGTGACGGGTAGCGGTTTCATATTCTACAGTGGAGGTATTGATGGTGATACCACGAGCTCTTTCTTCCGGTGCTTTATCGATGGAAGCGTAGTCGAGGAAGTTTGCTTTGCCTTCTTCAGCCAGAACTTTGGTGATAGCAGCGGTCAGGGTCGTTTTACCATGATCGACGTGGCCGATGGTGCCGATGTTAACATGCGGCTTGGTTCTTTCGTAATGAGCTTTTGCCATTTTGAGGTCTCCTTAATAAAATTTTATTTCTTTCCGAGTCTTTCTTCAGTGATCTGCTGAGAAATAGCTTTCGGAACTTCTTCATAATGATCGAAGGTCATGGTGAAGGTGCCGCGGCCCTGAGTAGAGCTGCGCAGGCCGGTCGCATAACCGAACATTTCGGACAGCGGAACGAAGCCTTTGATTCTGGATTCGCCGTTTTCGGTTTCCATGCCGTCGATACGTCCGCGACGGGAGTTCAGGCCGCCGATAACGTCGCCCATGTATTCTTCCGGTACGTCGACTTCGACTGCCATGTATGGTTCGAGGAGAACTGGATCAGCTTTCTTCGCGCCATCTTTGAATGCCATGGAGCCTGCCACTTTGAATGCCATTTCAGAGGAGTCGACATCATGATAGGAACCATCATAGACGGTAACTTTGATATCGACCATCGGATAACCAGCTACAACACCGTCTTCCAGAGCTGCTTCTACGCCGGTCTGGATCGGGTTGATGAATTCCTTCGGAATGACGCCGCCAACGACAGCGTTTTCGAATTCGAATCCTTTGCCCGGTTCCATCGGTTCGAGGCGCAGCCAGCAGTGGCCGTACTGGCCGTGGCCGCCGGTCTGACGGATGAACTTACCTTCGGATTCAACGGATTTACGGATGGTTTCACGATAAGCAACCTGCGGTTTGCCTACAGTGCAGTCTACGTTAAATTCACGTCTCATACGATCGACGATGATGTCGAGGTGGAGTTCGCCCATGCCGGAGATGATGGTCTGGTTGGATTCTGGATCGGTGTGTACTTTGAAGGTCGGATCTTCTTCTGCCAGTCTCTGAAGAGCATTGCCCATCTTTTCCTGGTCAGCTTTGGTCTTTGGTTCAACAGCAACGGAAATAACCGGATCCGGGAATTCCATTTTTTCGAGGATGATCGGATGATCTACATCGCAGAGGGTATCGCCGGTGGTGACATCCTTGAAGCCGACTGCTGCAGCGATATCGCCGGAGTAAGCGCAGTCGATTTCCTTACGATGGTTTGCATGCATCTGAAGAATACGGCCAACGCGTTCTTTCTTTCCTTTGGTGGAGTTCAGAACGTAGGTGCCCTGGTTCATGATACCGGAGTAAACGCGGAAGAATGCCAGTTTACCAACGAATGGGTCAGCCATGATCTTGAATGCCAGCGAAGCCATTGGCGCGCTGTCAGATGCTTCGCGGGTGACTTCCTCGCCGTCAAGGGTCGTGCCTTTGACCGGAGGAACATCCAGCGGAGATGGCAGGTAGTCAAGTACTGCATCGAGCAGCATCTGGATACCTTTGTTCTTGTATGCAGAACCGCAGAATACCGGGAAGAGTTTGCAGTCAAGAACCTGCTGACGCAGAGATGCCTTGACTTCTTCCATGGAGAGTTCTTCACCTTCGAGGTATTTTTCCATCAGTTCATCACTGCCTTCAGCAGCAGTTTCGATGATCTGTTCGCGGAGTTCTTCAACCTGATCAGCGAGATCGGCCGGTACATCTTCAACATGGTACTGCTTGCCGTCATCGCTGTCATAAATTTCAGCCTGTCTGGTCAGCAGGTCAACGATCCCGGTGAAGGAATCCTGAGCGCCGATCGGCAGCTGCATCGGAATAGCTCTTGCATGGAGGCGGGTATCCATGGTTTTTACCGCATGGAGGAAATCCGCACCGACGGTATCCATCTTGTTGATGAATGCGATACGCGGTACATGATAGTGGTCTGCCTGTCTCCAAACGGTTTCAGACTGGGTCTGAACGCCGTCTTTCGCACTGAATACTGCTACGGAGCCATCGAGTACGCGCAGAGAACGTTCAACTTCTACAGTGAAGTCTACGTGCCCTGGGGTATCGATGATGTTTACGCGGTAGCCTTTCCAGTGGCAGGTGGTAGCAGCGGAGGTAATGGTAATACCACGTTCCTGTTCCTGTTCCATCCAGTCCATGGTAGCAGCGCCATCGTGAACTTCACCGATCTTATGGTTTACACCGGTATAATACAGGATACGTTCCGTGGTTGTGGTTTTACCTGCATCGATGTGCGCCATGATGCCGATGTTTCTTGTTTTTTCAAGCGGAAATTCTCTGCCCACGATTTTTTCTCCTTATTAAAATTACCAGCGGTAATGAGCGAAAGCCTTGTTTGCTTCAGCCATTTTATGGGTATCTTCTTTCTTCTTTACAGCAGCACCAGTGTTGTTGAAAGCGTCCATCAGTTCACCTGCAAGACGTTCTTCCATGGTACGTTCGCTGCGCAGACGGGCATAGTTGACCATCCAGCGGATACCCAGAGTCAGACGACGGTCTGCTCTTACTTCTACCGGTACCTGGTAGTTTGCGCCGCCGACACGACGAGCACGAACTTCGAGGACTGGCATTACGTTGTTCAGAGCCTGTTCGAAAATTTCGATCGGTTCTTTGTTGAGCTTGCTGTGGCAGATGTCAAATGCGCCATATACAATGGATTCTGCGACACCCTTCTTGCCGTCAAGCATGACTTTATTGATGAAACGAGTGACTGTCTTGTTTCCATACACGGGATCCGGCAGCACGTCACGTTTCGGAACAGCACCTTTTCTCGGCATTGTTAGTTCCTCCTTATATAGATGTTAGTTAATCACATAAAACTTGGTTGACAGGAAATCTTATTTCTTGTCTTTCTTAGCACCGTACTTGGAACGGGACTGCTGACGTCCAGATACACCTACGGTATCGAGAGCGCCACGGATGATGTGGTAACGAACACCTGGAAGATCCTTAACACGGCCGCCTCTGATGAGGACTACGCTATGTTCCTGCAGATTGTGGCCTTCACCAGGAATGTAAGCAGAAACTTCGATTCCGTTGGTCAGGCGTACACGAGCTACTTTACGAAGAGCGGAGTTTGGCTTTTTCGGGGTAGCGGTGTAAACTCTTGTGCAGACACCACGTTTCTGTGGGGACTGTTTCAGAGCCGGGGTCTTCGCTTTGACTGCCAGAGTCTGGCGGCCTTTACGAACCAGCTGATTGATTGTCGGCAAAATGGGCACCTCCTTTCTATAAGGGTAAATTTATAATTGATCCAATAAGGCAGAGCCTTGCTGGATATTACCGAGGATTTTGAGGAAACGCGGATGAAATCAGCATTTCTTCAGGACAGCGGCAGCAGCGGCTTTCACTTTGATGCCACACGCGCGGCCGATCTCCTTCTTGGTGAATTCCTGAATGGCAGGAATGTCAGACGCCTGACACGCAGAAAGGAGCGGAGCAGAAATCCGTTCGTCACAGTCTGAAGCAATAAATACGGCAGAGGCTTCCTTCTTCTCGATCGCTCTTTCCGTTTCCTTCATTCCTACCACGAAGTCTGAATTCTTTAGTTCTTCCAGTGTCATACGTTCTCACCTGCTTTTCAGCACACTAAATCCACGCAACATTGGAATTATATCATTGA
>CAVBQN010000146.1:0-3724 GCA_963597545.1 Fusicatenibacter saccharivorans | reverse complement strand
GTCTGGATCTCGGTCTGGAGGATCGCCTCGGCACCCGCATCGGACTTCTTTCCGGCGGCCAGCGCCAGGCGCTCACGCTGCTTATGGCAACCATGAAAAAGCCGGATATCCTTCTTCTCGATGAACCGACAGCGGCCCTTGACCCGAAGACAGCGTCCAAGGTGCTGAAGATCACCGATGAGATCGTCACTGAACAGCACCTGACGACACTCATGATCACGCACAACATGAGAGACGCGCTGAAATACGGCAATCGTCTCATCATGATGAACAGCGGCCGCATCATCGCGGACTACACACCGGAAGAAAAGAAAAACCTCACCATCGAAGATCTGCTGAAGAAATTCGAAGAAACCAGCGGTACGGTCAGTGACCGCGTCGCTTTGGGATAATCAGCATTTCTGTAGAAAGCCCCTTTGCCATTTGGCTAGGGGCTTTTATGATGGGAAAGGGATATGAGACGCCGGACGTCTTGAATGAGAAAGTGGGGGAGCGGTTGGGGATTAGACTGGAAACGCACAGAGAGATGCATCACATAACCGGATGGGGACCATAGTGAGACAAAGTGAAACGCATGCCATCGTAAATGAAAACCATTTACATATGGATTCATCTGATTTCGGGAAACACTGAGTAAAATCAGATTCTGCGATTGAATCAGCGTTTTCTTAGGTAAACAAGGGTAAGGTTATTTCACATGAGTATTTTAACCGCTACGTAGAAGGGTGCCTCTTCGAGGCACATCTATCCTGCGCCTTTGGCGCGCCCCTTCTTCAAGGGGCTGCTCAGCTGGGGAGATTATCTTGAAACGCAAGCCCTTACAGCTCACGCTACTTTCGGGCATCGCCACTATTTATACTCCGCGGCGCTTCCATATTTTTATGCGCCGCACCACCCCCGCCCTACCCTCTGAACCTGTTGAACCCGCTGAACCTCTTTCGCACGTAATCAAAGGGCGGCACGCCCAAGGGGTTAACCATGAAGTTTGAAAGCAGGGATGAGTAGCTAGGGATTAGGGATTGGGGATTAGGAGTGACTAGTGACTGGTGACTAGTGACTTGAATACCGCCTTCGGGCATCGCCCTATTTATACTCTGCGGCGAAGCCGCCACCTTCATTCCTAATTCCTCATTCCTCATTCCTAATTTATGCGAAGCTTTCATCCCCCAGTCAAAGGGCGCTCCGCCCCATGGGCTAACCCTGAACCTGTAATTCCTCTTGCGCTTTCCTTGATTTCCATGTATAATAGTTAACGTTGTGAATACTGTATCCCAGTGGCACGTATCTCCGGCGGCGACTTAGATACAGCTCATGTATTATTTTAGGAGGCTATTATGCTTACAACCGAACTGAAGAAAGAAATCATCGAACAGTATGCCACCCATGAAGGTGACACCGGATCTCCGGAAGTTCAGATCGCTATCCTCACCAAGAGAATCGTTCTGCTCACCGAACATCTGAAATCCCACAAAAAGGATCATCATTCCCGTCGCGGACTGTTGAAAATGGTCGGCCAGAGAAGAAACATGCTCGACTACCTGCGTCGCAGCGATATCGAACGTTACAGAGCTCTCGGTGCAAAACTGGGCCTGCGTCTGAAATAATTAAAAATTTTTCCACTTATATAGACATAGATAATTCACAGGAAAGCAGTGGCCAATGCCGCTGCTTTTTTGTTGTTTGGAAGCTAGTGACTAGTCATTTCTAATCCCTAATCCCTGGTCACCAGTCACTTCCCTCTCATGTTTATGCAAAAAACATTGACCTTATTCATAAAATGCTATACAATTTATAGCAAAGGATATTCCATATTTTCAAAGGATATGGCTTCGTTTATGCAGATATTTCAGTCTATGCATAAAAGTATGTTTATGAATTGCTTGAGGAGGACAGCTATGAAAAGATATAGAATCATGAAAATCAAAGAGATCATTCAGTCGCAGATCATCGAGACGCAGGAGGAGCTGGCAAATGCTCTCAGAAAGGAGGGAATCGTCGTGACACAGGCGACGGTATCTCGTGATATCAAAGACCTGATGCTTCTCAAGATTCCGTATGGTGATGGGCACTATCGTTACGCTCTCCCGAGTGAAAAGCCGAATGTGATGTCTAAGAGTCACACCGCGATCTTATTTCAGGAAGCCGTCATCAAGATCGACAGCGCGATGAATATGGTGGTGCTCCATACGCTGCCGGGCTCTGCATCCTCGGTCGCTTTTGCCATCGATCATTCCAGAACCGATGAAGTCATCGGGACATTAGCGGGGGACGATACGGTGCTTCTGATCCTGAAGACGCCGGATGATGTACCTGCTATGATCAAAAAGATTCAGGGTCTCTTGAAAAATTGACGAGGTTGCCATGCTGCAGAGTTTACATATTGTGAATTTTGCCATCATCGAGGATACGGTGATCGAACTCACGAAAGGGGTCACGATCTTTACGGGGGAGACAGGGGCCGGGAAGTCGATCCTGATCGATGCTCTGGCAGTCCTCACCGGACGTCGTGCGAAGACGGATCTCATCCGTACCGGCGCCGATTTCTTCAAAGTGGAAGGGATCTTCTATGTGGATGACAGCATCGTCTCTGCTTTGCAGGAGCTCGGGATCGAGTGTGAAGGGCACGAGGTGATCCTGTCGCGCAAGCTGAATAAGTCGGGCCGCGGTCTCTGTACCATCAATGGGGATTTCTGTACCGTAAAGCAGCTCCAGAAGATCGGCAAGATGCTGGTGCGTCTGCATGAACAGAATGACAATATGGAGCTCTTATCCATCCCGTTCTGTGAAAAGATGGTGGACTCCGGGACACCGGAGGTAGTAGCTGCCTACAAGGACTATCAGGATTCGTACCGCGAGTGGAAAAAGCTGAAGGATGCCCTCGAGGACTATGAAAATGCGAAGCAGGAGCGGGAGCGGCGGCTAGACATTCTGGAGTGGGAGCTTTCACAGATCTCTTCGGCGCATCTTTTGCCGGATGAGGATGAGGAAATCGAGAAGAAGCTCTCTGTCCTGCAGAATCATGAGCGCATTTTCCGCTCGGTGCATCAGGCGCTGGAGCTTTTGACGGCTGAAAACGGTCCGCAGGATGCCATCGGGGATGCGATCCGCGAGGTGTCCTCGGTCTCCAAGTATGATGAAGCACTGGAAGCCTTCGCCGAGTCATTAAACAGCGCCTCGTATGCGCTGGAAGATGCGATCAATGGGCTTGACTCGTACATTTCAGATACCGATTTCTCTGAGGAAGAGCTGAATGAGCTGCAGAGCCGCGATGAAGTGATTTCTGAAATGAAACGCAAGTATGGCCCGATGCTTTCGGATGTGCTCGCCTATGAAGCAAAGGCGAAAAAGGAATATGAGGCGCTGAAGGAAGTCATCTATGACAATGAAGCCCTTCAAAAAAATTATGCATCACTGACCGGTCTTTTGATGAAGAAGTCGGAGGTGCTGAATCGGTATCGCATGATTTCCTCGAAGAGCATCCTCACGGGCGTCGTCACGACGCTGAAGGATATGGGCATGGAGAATGCACGGATGGAGCTGCACCTCGTCGCGCAGAAAAGTCCGATGCCCAATGGCGCAGAGGAAATGGAATTTTATTTCTCAGCGAACCCGGGCGAGCCGCTCCGCAGCATGCGGGATACGGCATCCGGCGGGGAGATCTCCCGTATCGCGCTCGCCATCGAGATGGTGATCTCTCACCTGCTCTCGCAGCAGACACTGATCT
>CAVBQN010000145.1:0-3750 GCA_963597545.1 Fusicatenibacter saccharivorans | reverse complement strand
TACCGTAGTGCTGCCCCCTCATCTCACTTCGCTCGAAATGGCGTCTCACTGGATTTTCGCGTCGCTTCACTCCTAAAAATCCAGTTCGCTTGCACAAGCCCTCCGGGCAGCTCCCCCGATGGGGAGCCAAGAATGTTCTGCCGCTTAACTTAATAGCATTGCCCTGCGGGGCAGTCTATCCTCCGCCTTCGGCGCGCCCCTTCTTCAAGGGGCTGCTCAGCTGGCCTGGAAAAGCTCCGCTAGTAAAAACAACGAAACCAGAATACCCCCGTATCGTCATTTCGAGCGGAGCGAGAAATCTTCCTTGCACACCCGTAAAACAACGAGAGTGGGATGATGATAAACGGAATACTCCGGGCGATGCTTCTGATAACGACACGAAAAAACGCTCCTCTCACATCACTTCTCCTCCCCCCGCCTTGAACCCCTCTCCTCTCTATGCTAAGATAGAGCTATCTTTAATCAGTCTTTTAATAAAGTCTATAGCAGGTATAGGCTTTTCATAGAAAGGACTCATGTTTCATGAAGCAGGGGAAAAGTCACTACACGCCGCAGGAATTTGCACGACTCTTTCACATCGATAAACAGACCCTCATCTACTATGACAATCAAGGAATCTTCTCTCCCGCCTTTCGCAGCGAGAAAGGCTATCGATACTATGAAGCAGCGCAGATCCTCCCCTTTGCAGAACTCTTATCTCTCAGAAATCTTCACATTTCGGGCGCAGAGATGGGGGTATTCAATCAGCACCCTTCGCGCAGTAAACTTATCGAACTCCTGTCCGATAAAGTCATGGAGCAGGAAGAAGCGATCCGTGCCATGCAAAGCAATATCGAAAGCCTGAAGCGGAAAATCCGTCATCTGGCGGAAAGCCGCAGCCACCCCATGGAGCAGGTCATGCTGATTCCCAAGCCGGTACGCCTCATGCAGCGCAGTCCCCTCTTCCCTGCCAAAACATCTTTTCGAGATGCCTGTCAAAAGAGTGCCCTCCTCATCACGGAGTATGCCGCTCACCTTTTCGACAAAGATTTGGAAATCGCCGTCAGCCCAGCCGTAAACACGCTCTCCGCCTTGTGCGAACCCTACGCCTACCACCTGCTGCTGATCTCGCCCCATGCGCCAATCCGGGAAATGGAGAATCCCCTCACCCTCCCCGCCGCACTCTATCTGACCTACATCTTTCCTTCGCCGCAGTTCCCTCTTCCGAGTGCCGTCCTTTCAACCATCGAAAACACGATGCAGGCACTCTCCCTTTCCCCCGACGTGCCTTTTCTCATCACACCGCGTCTGGATGACGAAGGACGGGCTAGTTGCTATCGTCTGGAAATACCCGTCACAAAAAAAGCTTGAGACCTTTCATCTCAAGCTTTTTATTATGGATTCTACCCATGATCAGTAAAACTGATAGCCAAGGGCAATAGGATTTTGTCGGTATGAAAAACAAATCCCCAAAATAGAAAACGCCGTGATTCCATACATATCCGGAATCACGGCATTTCATTCGGATGGCTTTCGAAAAAGCCAGACCGGGCACTCATCTCACGAGATACACGGTGACGCGGCTCTTCGTCCCCCACTGGTAAGCCTGCGCGAGGGTATCGACACCGACATCGATGATATTTCCATGGATCGCACCTCCGATATCATCGCAGATGGCGTAGCCATAGCCTTCGATAAAGACGATGCTGCCAAGCGGGATGACACTCGGATCCACGGCGGCATGCCCCTTGCCGGCGAATCCGCCCAGAGCGGTATGCCCCTCACCGCCCCCGTCATAGGGCGTGTACGCCGTCGATCTCATGTGATAGGTCTTCGTATACTTGCCGCGGAAATAGGGCGCATTGTCCAAAGCATCCCAGACATCTTCATCTGCCACACCGGTGGTCTCAAGGCCTGTTTCATCCTGCAGCATGCGGATGGCATCTGCCGTACCGGCGCCGAAGACACCGTCAACGACACCGGGATCGTAGCCGTGCAGAAGAAGCTGATTCTGCAGATGGATGACTCTCTTTCCCCTGGCCCCCTCCGAGAGGATATAGTCTCCTGTCTGCGCCACATAGACTTCATTCAGCTTCGCACGGGTCACGCTGTTCACGCCGCCCGTGACGGGGATTCCCTGCTCTTTCTGGAAAGCCGTGACCGCATCCTCGGTCTGCCCGCCATAGATGCCGTCTGCCTCCCCTTCAAGATAGCCGAGGCGTTTCAGCTTCCGCTGGATGGTCTTCACATCACTGCCGCGGTCGCCGACGCCATACGACTCTCCGCAGGAGGACACCGCAGGCGCCGGCGTCCCTGCGCTGATATCCCGAAGTGCACGGTAGGTCACTTCATCGATCGCACCGGATACAGGAAATCCACGGGATCTCTGGAAATCCTTCACCGCCTTCACGGTATCTCCCCCGTAGACACCATCGATGTCGCCTTTGAGAGAGCCGGCCTCTTTCAAGCGCTGCTGCATATCGGAGATCACATCTCCGCGATTCCCCTCTGCATACACGACGCCCCCACCATTCCGATAGCCTGCTCCTTCGGCACGTCGAATGGCATCTCTGGTCGCATCATCGGCTTCGCCGGTCGCGGTCAGGCCTTTATCCTTCTGAAACAAATAGACAGCTTCCTTTGTGGTGGAGCCATAGTCTCCATCCACGGTGCGGGCCAGATAACCGGCCGCTACCAGGGAATTCTGCAGGGCTGTCACAGCGTCCCCGCTCATCCCTGCGTGCAATGTTTCTGCAGAAGCCGGAACCATGGCAAGTATCCAAAGCGCCAGGACCGAGCTCCATTTGTAGATAGCACGCATGAATTATCACCTCCATAAACTTCCTGTATTTTACCATTTTTCTTCAAATTTGTAAAAAATGAGGGGAAACCCTTTTATTTTTAAAGAAATCCATCGAGCTGCCGCGCGGTGCTTCGCGGTGTGAAAAAGCAGACAGTATCGGTGGGAAATGGGGATTCCTAAGGCGTTCTTTTCTAAGGGAATGGGAGCGTTTTGCAGGAAAAGTGGGGACAGCCAAAAGAGAGAATGCCCTTTCCCGTATCACTGTCCTCCCGCCCCTCGTCATCTCGAGCGCAGCGAGAAATCTTCCTTGCACAACGGTCAAGCGGAGAGCGTCAGATGAGGAGCAGCCGAAGTACCCATGCGATTTTATCATTACCTCATAAGTACAGAGTACCGCTACGACGAAAAAGATCCCTCGGCTCCGCTCGGGATGACGATACGAGAGGCGGGCGATCTCACATTCCCTTTCATTCCTTCACGTAGAAGGCTGCCCCTGCGGGGCAGATCCATCCTCCGCCTTCGGCGCGCCCCTTCTTCAAGGGGCTACTCCGCTGGCATGTAAAAGCGCAACGCCCAAGCGCCACTCACTTCCCGATGGGAAAGTCAACGAAATGAGAATACCGCTTCTCCCGTATCGTCATTTCGAGCGCAGCGAGAAATCTTCCTTGCACACCGGTCAAACGGAGAGCGTCAGTTGAGGAGCAGCCGAAGCACCCACACGATTTTATCATTACCTCATAAGTACAGAATACCGCTACGCCGTAAAAGATCCCTCGGCTCCGCTCGGGATGACGATACGAGAGAACGGGCGATCTCACATTCATTTCCATCCCGCTGCGGGAGACAATCTCCGTCCCTTCGGTCACTTCAATAAAAAAATACCGCCAAGTTTCCTTGACGGTATCTGATCTCTATCCCCACCATGTCGTTAAAGCCGGATTTTGAGTCTGCGTATTTGCAGGTGGGTG
>CAVBQN010000144.1:0-3765 GCA_963597545.1 Fusicatenibacter saccharivorans | reverse complement strand
TAACGTTACCAGAGATACTGCCAACAGTAGAGCCTTTCTGCAGAAGGTCAGCATCGCTATACTGATCTTTCCGTTTCTCCGTCCCGATGGTAAAGCCGAGTCCGCCACTCTCGATGCTGACAGTGCGCCCGGCAGACACGGTGCTTTCTTTACTCGCCGTGTCTTTTGCTATGCTATTCTGTCCGCCTTTTCCATAGGACGCACTTAGCCCCTGCAAACCGCCAAGGAGCATCATTGATTACTATCATTAGCTGTCAAAGCCCCATTTTTTGAAATATATCATTTACATCAATCATCATGCTCCATCGTTCTTCCCCTGTCCTATGAAAAATATACCAGTTCATATTACCTTTTTGCAAATGAATGTGCTGCTCGCGTTGATTGCGCCATGAATTATTCTCTTTGATTTTCCACCCATTGTTTCGGGCATAATTTGTCCAAAAATCAATACCATCTTTAGTTGGGAGTCCTCGATAAAACCTTTCCGCCTCTAAATACTTCACAACCCACCTTTTTTTAATTTTCACACCTTCTTTATACTTCATTGAAGGATCCGGTATGGACTGATAAACATCTATCATTAAATCAACGTTTGACATTATATATTTTCTATCTATATATTTTTCTCCCCAATAGAAGCCTGCCCACAAGAGAATAATAATAACAGTTATACAAATAGAAGCGATGGTACTCTTTGCATCAGTTTTCACAGTCATTTTAATACCTCATACCATTACAAATTTTTTATATTGCAAATGTATTCAGTATCTACAAATACTCCAGATGCAGACAGCCCCGAACTTGCACCTATACCAATTTCTCTATCTCCATATTGTGTACCCACGGTAACTGTACAAGAAAGTGGACCAATGCTAAAACTCCCTGATCCACTAATCCCGCTAATTGCACGTATAAATTGATCTGGTCCCCAGCTTGAAGTATCTGCTTTAAATTTCCCTGTTGAAACTCCTGCACTAGTACCAAATACCATACCTGCCCCTGCAGAATAATATACATTCCCCGTACGATCCATGATGAATCCTCCAGAAACGCCAAGTGTCGCACCAATACTTCCATTCAGTGTGACAAAGTCTTCATCGCCGAAGTTATAAGCAGTGAGTCCCTGGTACTTCGCCAAACGCAAAGCCTCTACTGCAACAATATGTCCGTAATCCTGCTCCTGCAGTTTGCGTTCTTCAGCTGTGCCATTAATAATAGCTTGCTCAAGTTCTTCTGAGTATTCTGCATTATCCAACAAATGACTTTTGGCTATAAACTGATCCTGATCATAATCAAGCTGCTCATAATACTGACGAATGCTTTCTGCTGCATTTTCATCACCACGCGCTTCCGCTTCTGCAATCAGTTCATTGCGTTTATCCTGCTGCTCATGACTTAGCCAATTAAACTTCGTTCCATTCCATGCCACTGCTTCACCTGTCTTACCATCGTTGAGTGCTTTCCCCACAGCATATCCTATAACACTTCCCGCATCCTCCCGCAGCTCTGGATAGTCTTTGAGAAGCTTGTCGAGCACAGGCTGCAGACGTTCGGTGGCCGCTCCCGCAGCACCTCCGGCGAGCGCACTGTTCCCTGACATTTGAGCTGTCAGCGCCCCCAGCAAGCCGTGAAGCAGCGTCCTTCTGTAGTCATCTTCGGCCCAGTTCTTTTCTTTGGCAATGTCTCCGATCTTCTCTGCGCCCAGCTTGGCAAATTCACTGACAAGCTCTCTCCGTTCCTGTATTTTCTTTTTGTCGAAGATCTTTTCCAGCTGATGCAGGCTGGTTTCCGTATCTCGGTTCAGCGTGGAAATATCCTGCTTCTGATGAGCCTGGTCAGTGATTGAAACAGCGCCATCGATTAGTGCTGACTGTGTGATCGTTTCAGCCTGTCCTTTGGCAGGCTGTGCATGAATGGGGCTGTTATGCATATGAATACCGCCTGTGGTTTTCTCTCCCTGCTTTGTCTGGATGGTCTTTGTGGGTGTCCAGTCAGCTCCATATAGTCTTCCGTTGGTAGCCATAGAATACCCTGCTTTGTTTTGTACATCCGACCAAGACAGTGTGCCTGTCGTGAGGCTGTTCTTTTCTTTAGCGGCAGTGCTGTCAATAAGTCCGCCGGTCAGGTTTGTGTTGCCCTTTACGGTGATATCATATCCGTTTGCACCAGCGTGAATACCGGCCTGTTCTGTCACACTTTCATACTGGGAATCTGTATTTTCTTCAGACTTGCCTGTCATCCATTTGCCATGGTGAGCAGTAGCACGAGAGGTACCTGTGCTGAAGCTGCTGCCAGTGTTATGACTCTGCGATCGATAAGTATCTGTATCCTGCAAACTCTCGATGGAAAGATTTCCACCAGCTTGAACGCTAACTTGTCCCGCAGAAACGCGGCCTCCGCGAAGGGCTGTATCTTTGCCGCTTTCCATGGAAATTTTCTCTTCGGCAGTCAGCTGGCTGCCGGTATGCGTAGTTATGATTTCCGCTTCTGTGCCAGTGCTTTTGCTGTTTTCCGCAAATACACTATTTCCTGTAGGCATGAAATTCATCCCCAACTGGCTGCTTTTACTGCTGTGCACGATGTCCGTGGTACTCCTGTCCTCTGCGGCATCGAGCATGATGCCGCCACCTGCATGGAAGAAAATCGTATGACTGGAAGCCTGAGAACCTTTCATGGAAATATCCGATTTGGCCTGCACCTTCACATTCTCGTTTGCGATAAGTATACTTGCCATGGCTTCTGTGGATTTGGCATGGTTTTCCGCTTTAAAAGAGCTGGAGCCGATTCCCACGCTGACACCGGGCATTCCTTTCCCTGACAGAGCTTTCAAGACATCTTTCCCTTTTGCTATTGTCTGGTAGACTTCTGCGCCATAAAGTGCTTTCAGTTGTTTATCTCTAGCGCTGGATGCCTTTTGAGCATAAGCCAGAGCATCACTCAGAACTGCTACTGCTCCACCCGTAGCAGAGACAGTGAGCCCGCTCTTTTTATACTCGTGCTTTTCTTCGCTATGATACACATTGTCTTTGCTGGAAATCTGTACATTCTCGCCTGTGATAGAAATGTCCTTCCCTGCGAGTACGGCTGATGCGCCGATTTCCGTCTTGTTGCCTGATTCGATCGACACATTCCCACTGACGCTTCCCACGGTCGACGACTTCTGAAGAAGGTCAGCATCGCTATACTGATCTTTCCGTTTCTCCGTCCCGATGGTGAAGCCGAGTCCGCCACCCGAGAGCAGACCGCTCTTCTTGACCTGCTTGGCGTAGTCATGCCGTTCGTACTCTTCCGCGCTGGAAATGGAAGTATCTTTGCCGGAAGAAATCGCTACGTCATGTGTGCCTACCACGTTTGAACCGGTGACATTTGTATTCCCGCCTGCGGTGATCTGCACGGCATCTCCTGAAAGGGTCGAGGCTGTCACGGTCTTGCTTTCGTCATGGCTCTTGATCGTTGTGGTCTTGCTGGAGAGGAGACCGCGTTCCTTGTATTTCAGGCCGTAGTCGTCCCTGGACTCATTATAGCCGTTTTCCAGGTTCACGTCACCCTTGGCGGCAACCGTTATTTGACCGTTTTCTGAAAGGACCGTCGTATTTCTGGCACTCAAATTCTCACCCGCCGCGAGGGTGATGGTTTTCCCGGCTGCGAGTGTGTTTGCCGTCTCTGTTTTTCTATAGGTGCGGATATAGTTGTCACTATTCTCCGTCATGTCTTTCTTGGCTTCCAGACTATCCGTATCCATAGTGAGATTGTGCCCAGCAGAGA
>CAVBQN010000143.1:0-3801 GCA_963597545.1 Fusicatenibacter saccharivorans | reverse complement strand
CCCGCCTCGCTTCGCTCGTCTGCCCCTTCCAGAGGAAGGGGCGAGAATGATTCTTGATCGGGCATCGCCCCATATATAATTGCGGCGAAGCCGCCACGAGAACCCTGAACCTTGAACCCAGAACCAAATGAAAGCAAAGTAAAAAGGAGCTGTGGAGAAATGAGGATTCATTTCTTCACAGCTCCTTTTTTTCTGGTTCGGGGCTGCCGCGATCGCTTCGCCGTTTTTGTAATGGGCGATGCCATGCCCATCTCGCCCGTCCCTTACTTTTTCCACTTCATATCGGCGAGCCATGGCATGTAGAGCGACTTGAGGTCTATTTCCTCTCGCGCCGCCTCCTTGGGCGGATCATCATGGATCTCAGGGCAGGCAGAGCCCTTCTCGAGCTCGGCGCGCACGTCAGCTTCCGCATCGCCGTGGACGGCGATGGCTTTTTCAAACCATTCCTTGGCACGCTTCAGATCCGGCTCTCCATAGAGACCGTGCTGATAAAAAAGGCCGAGATTCATCATGCCCCAGTCACTGCCGAGAGCGGCTGACCTTTTATACCATTCTTCTGCCTTTGCCATGTCTCCGATCTCCTGAAAGAAGATCCCGAGATAGTTCGCGACGTCTTTCGCCTGCGGCCCCTTTTTCTCATACGCCTTGACCAGCCAGCGAAGACCTTCGTCATGGTTGACGGGCGTGCCATTCCCATAGAGATGCATCATGCCGAGATCGATCATGCCGGTCTCGTTATCAAGAGCCGCCGCCTGATTGGCCCAGTGGAAAGTATTCATCCAGTCTTTCTTCATGCGGTATCCGACGCTGATCTGACTCGCGATGTCGCCTTTGACCTGATCTTCGAAGATCTCCTCTCCTCTTTCCCAGGCTTCCTTCAGGTAGTGAATGGCTTCCTCCGGCTGCGGGGGCCTCTGCTGGAGCGCACCATTTCCCAGATTGATGAGGCAGTACACATCGCCCAGGTCATACGCCTTCTGATACCATGCGTTGGCCTCTTCCTGATCTCCCAGCCAGAACGAGCACATCCCAGCCATATTCGCCGCCTCGCCGCGAATGCTCCTCTGCATGTCCTCCGGCATCTGGGGATCTGCCTTCGCATCGTAGCAGCTCTTGAACCAGTGGAACGGCTCACTCGCATCCGCCGTATCCGGAAGCGTATCCAGAAGATACTGTGCATAGTGCAGCATGCCAAGCGGCGAGCCCAGCTCCGCCGCCTTTTTGACCCAAACGGCGGACTCCTTCATTTCATCCATGAGCGAGCAGCAGAGCGCGATCTGGTCCGCAAGGCTGCCGCTTGGCAACATGTCAAAGGCCTTCTTGTACCAGAAAAGAGCTTCTTTGAAATCTCCTTCCATGTGGTAGAGCTGTGCGAGCTGGACCAGTATTTCCGGCCGCCCGCTCTTGGCTGCGACCACCGTGTACTTCAGCGCAGCGCCATAGCGCTCTGCATCCATCGCGATCAGTGCGAGCCGCTGCGCCGTCTCCTCTTCTTTGTAGCCGTGAAAGGCAAAGACCTTCTCCAAGAGCTCCTCTGCCATTTCGATGTTTTGCTTGCAGCCGCGCCCGTCCTGCAGGCAGCAGCCCAGAGAGAACATGCCCTGCACATTGCCCAGCTTCACGCTGGCACGGAGCCATGCGATCCCCCGCTTCGGCGTCGTTTCCAAGAGCACCTCTCCCAAAAGGGCCGCCGCATCCCCCGCGCACTCGCTCTTCCAGTCATAGGCCTTCGCCAGCGCATTCTCCGCCTTGATGAGATCCACCTTCACACCGTAGCCATACGCATAATGAAGCCCCAGATAGAACCAGCCCCAGACATTTTTCCATCGCACGGCAAGCTCGCTGTAGTAGAAAGACCTCTTGAAATCCTGCTGAAACAGATAGTGCTCCGCAAGGAGGCGCGCCGCCTCGCCGGCAGATGCCTTCGGCTCCTCCGCGATCTCTTTCAGAAGGGCTTCTCCGTCTACGCCCATGTCTGCGGCCAGCGTCTGATCAAAAATGAGGTGGGAAGCCCAGCGGATGCGGCTCTGCCAAAGCCCCGCTTTCATGCACTTTTTATTCCATGCCCAGCGCTTCTTTTCATTCGCCTTCCTAACAAGTCCGACGCGGTACGCATCCGCCATCTCATACATCGCCAGCACATCGCCCGTCTTTGCCAGTGCTTCCACCTGCGGCATGCAGTGACGGAAGATCCTCTTCTGCGTAAGAGTCCCCGGTCGGCTGGCATAGCCCACATTCAGGGCCGCCAGCAGATCGCCCGCCTTCTTTCCTTCCTCTGCATAGCGCTTCGCCAGCTTTTTGTCCGCCGGAGCGATGTAGCCATGCTTGGCGTATTCGCCCAAAAGGTACATGGCGCGGCCACTTCCCTCCGACGCTTCGTTTAGCAGCAGGTCATAGGCTTCCTCTAATTGTCCATCGATGAAAAGTTTTTCGCCTTGTGTCATAAAGAATGTCCTTTGGAATGAAACAGCAGCCACGAAGCGGGCGCTGGAAAATGAAGCACAGCAGGTGCAACGGGGGTGGTGCGGCGCATTTCGTCATCCTGAGCGGAGAAAAATGGCTTATCTGAAATAGGAAAACTGCGTCGAAGGATCTAAGCGCCGCGATTTTTGAAATAAGCGTTGCTTTCGTATCGTTAGCCTTCCCCTCTAGGGGAAGGTGCCCCGCAGGGGCGGATAGGGCAGACATCGTATGAAAGATGAATGATCGAATGTCACCAGTCACTATTGATACAGTACATCCAGCATGGCTTTCACCTGCGCTGCGGTCAGCTGGCCGGGTGCGCTGGCTTTTTGACCGGCTGCGAATGTGATGGGAGCGCCCAGATCGCTGCCTGCGATGCGGGTGAGCTGACCCGCCTGCCCCATACCGATCGCGATGACCGGCGTCTCCGGAAGATCCTCCCGGACACGGGCTGCCGCCGAGAGGAGCGACGCGGTATCACGAGGCACTCGTGGCATGACCGCGATCTTCAAAATATCCGCCTTGAAGGACGCCATATTTTCATACGTATCGATCAGTTCCGTCTCGCTCATCGCCCGCTGGAACTTGTGATAGCTCATCAAGACGGGGATCCCCTGCTCATGCGCCTGCTTGATCAAAACCTTCGTATCGAGCACTTCATGCCCATACTCCACATCGAGCACATCCGCCCAGTGCGAACGGATGATGAGAGAGAGCAGCGACACGTACTCACCGCCCGGGGTCTTGTGCGCCCCGCCCTGGCTCTTCGTGCGTACCGTCGTCAAAAGAGGCACATCCTTGAAATGCTTGCGGATGATGAGATAGGCTGCTTCCAGATCCTTTGTCGCATGGAAATCCTCTTGATTCAGGAGGTAGTCCACACGCCACTCGAGCATATCCAAAGGACAGGATGATAGTGATGCACATTCCTTTTCCAGATCCTCCAGTGTGGAAGAGACCAGCGGAACGCAGATCTTCGGCCGTCCGCTGCCGATGGTAAGATGTCTGATATTCATAGAGTTCACGCTTTCTGTAAAAAACAGGGCTCCAGATGCGCCCATGGATGGCCCAAGGAAAAGGTTTCATGGGGCTGAGGGTCCTGGTGATGGTTTTCCCGCGTCGCCTTCCCCCTTGCGGGCAATGCTATTAAGTTAAGGAAATCGTTAGCTACGTAACGTCTTGCTTCCCCCTTCGGGGGAAGTGCCGAAGGCAATAGGGGCATGCTAGCGGTATAGCGTGCTATGTTGAATAGTCCGATGCTATCGATATTTCAACACTTTCATGCAATACCGCTACGTAGCCCCCTCTCCCCTTCGGGGAGCTCCCCCGATGGGGAGC
>CAVBQN010000142.1:0-3841 GCA_963597545.1 Fusicatenibacter saccharivorans | reverse complement strand
TACCGCTAGCATGCCCCTATTGCCTTCGGCACTTCCCCCGAAGGGGGAAGCAAGGCGTTACGTAGCTAACGATTTCCTTAACTTAATAGCATTACCCCCATGGGCTAACACTGAACCGCTCATTTACAACAAAGAGCTGTGCGCTGCACAGCTCCCTTTTTATTTCTTTCCTTTTTTGACGACCGTCTTTGCTTCCGGTTTCGCATCCGCCTTGCCGCGGCCGAGGCTGCCGGTCTTGGCCAGCTTCTTCGCCGTCATGTACCAAGCCGGAGACTTGTCCGTGCACTTATTCTGCTTCACCGTAGGATCATTCGGATACTGTTTCTTATAATTTTCCATCGCGCGGCGTGCATTCACCTTCTCATCCTTGGAAATGGTCTCGAAGGAGAATCCCACCTTCCATGCAAAGACGAGCATTGCGACGGGGTAGATCGCAAGCGGATACACTTCGCAGAAGACGCAGGCCGCGATGAGTGCAAGCCCGCCCACGATAGAGAGCACCGAGACACCGGTCTGCACCATGACAGTCTTTCTGAAGTCCGCATCCATGTGCGCGAGCCAGATATTTCCGCTCGAAAGGAAGTAGTGAATGAATTCCTGATTCCGCAGCATCCTGTCCCGCTTGTTATGCGCAAGGATCTGCTGCACGATGTCCGCGACATTCTTCTTGAAGCGCATGGTGCGGTAATTGAATACGACGAGAAGCGTCGTGATGAGAGCGATAAAAATGATACTGCTGGTGGATCCTTCCATGATATGTCTCCTTTGCTGAGTTGTTCTTTCTATTATAAGGGGCAAAGGGGAAATCAGCAAGGGGAGACGGTGGATGGGTTCGGGGTTCAGGTTGGCGGGTTCAGGGTTAGCCCCGCGGGCGTGCCGCCCTTTGATTGCGGGTGAAAGCTTTGCTCGAATGAGGAATTAGAAATGAGAAATTAGAAATGGTGGTGGCGACTTCGCCGCGAGTATATATGGGGCGATGCCCGAAAGTAGTATTCAAGTCACCAGTCACTAGTCACAAGTCACTCGAGGCTCCTAATCCCTAGCCACTAATCCCTAATCCCTGCTTTCAAACTTGTGGTGCGGCGCATCAAATATATAGCGCCGCGAAATTATATATGGGGGGGTATTGGGACGCTATATGAATTGTGCGTCCCTTCCACCCCCGCCCTCCCCTCTGAACCCAATGAACCCGCCCAACCTGACAGCTGACTTTCATAGTAAGAGGGAACGCATCTAAGCATTTTCTAAGGAAACACTGATTAAATCGTTGTCCGACTTGGCTCTTGTATTTTCATGCAAGGCGAGGAATAAGCCGCCGCGAATAGCGAGCTATTTAAGGAGGGTTATGACGAAGCATTGCATGAAAATACATGCCAAATCGGACTCTGCGATTTAATCAGCGTTTCCGTAAAGCCGCACCATTCCCACTTGGATGCCCAGCCGATTCGCTTCGCCCGCCTTCATCTCCAGACACCCTTTCCCGCGGAGGCAGGCGGA
The DNA here is from genome assembly GCA_963597545.1 of Fusicatenibacter saccharivorans. Classification (GTDB taxonomy): domain Bacteria; phylum Bacillota; class Negativicutes; order Veillonellales; family Dialisteraceae; genus Dialister; species Dialister saccharivorans_A. Next base: position 2,344 of record CAVBQN010000142.1, on the reverse strand, counting down.
GAGACCGAGCCATGGCGTAAGATGAGGGACGACCTTCACTACGCGGCCTTCTCCATCGAAATACACCGCATCGATCGCAAAACGCATGAAGCACATGTGGATGCTGTTCGTCTTCTCGAGGTACAGCCCATGGCCTTCCTCAAGGGGCGCACGGAGCATGAGGCCTTTGAAGCGCGCCCACCACGAGCGCGCGATTTCTACGGTAAGAGAGACGGTGCGGTCAGTATTGGCGAGAGTCCAGATCTCGGTCATAAGGGGCTCCTTTCGAAAATATAGTTGATGGGTTCAGGGTTAGTCCGTGGGGCGGCTCCGTCCACTAATTATGAATGAAAGCTTTGCGCGAATGAGGAATTAGGAATGGTGGTGCGGCGCATAAAAAGCAGAAGCGCCGCGGAGTATAAATAGTGACGATGCCCGAAGGTGGCATTTCAGTCACTAGTCACTAGTCACTCGAGGCTCCTAATCCCTAGCTACTAATCATCCCTGCTTTCAAACTTAATGCTGCGGCATGCTGCCCCTTGATTGCGAATGAAAGCCTCGCATGAATTAGAAATGAGAAATGAGAAATGCGAAATGGTGGTGCGGCGCAAAAATAATGAAGCGCCGCGGAGTATAGATGGTGGCGATGCCCGAAGGTGGCATTTCAGTCACTAGTCACTAGTCACCAGTCACTAGCTACTAGTCACCAGTCACTAGTCACCAGTCACCAGCCCCTCTTTCAAACCGCGCCAACCCAAAATAACTGCCAGCTCACGCTGCCAGTTATTTTTTCCCCATGGTTTCCATGAGAGAGAGAAGCGATGGCAGGAGCGCCACCACGAAGATCGCAGGGAAAATGCAGAAGACGAGCGGGAAGACCATCTTGACCGGCGCCTTCATCGCCTTCGTCCGCGCCCGCTGGCGGCGGACATTTCTCATATTGTCAGCCTGGATCGTCAGCGTATCCGACATAGAAGCGCCGAGACGCTCCGACTGCGTGACGGACATGACGAAGAGGTACACATCCTGCACATCACAGCGTTTCGCCATGAACTGCATCGAGCGGCGGCGGGTCATCCCCATGCGTACATCGCGAAGCATGCGGGAGAGCTCGTCGATCAAGGGGCCTTTCATACGTTCGACGACCTTGCGAAGCGCCGCATCGAAGGAAAGCCCTGCCTGCACAGAAATCGCCAGAAGATCCAGCACATCCGGCAGCTGCCGCGTGATGAGAGACTGCCTTTTCTTGATGATATGATTCAGGACGCCGAAGGGAAGCAGCGCCCCCATGAATCCCCATCCAAGGACGATGAGGAAGAACTGCGGCGGTGTGTAAACGCCCCGCCCTGCATACCAGAAGCCGAGTGCAAGCCCGAGCGCGAGGCACAGGAACCAGAGGCCGGCGAAATGAGCGACCTTCCACACGCCCTGCTTGCCGGCGAGCATGATGCGCCGCTCCATGAGCTTCGGGATCGCCGCCGGAGCGAAATAGGAGAGCGTATCCATCAGATCGCCCAGCATACGGCCGACGGTACGCTGCAGGAAGGGGATCTTCCGAAGATCGTCCGGATCCACCATCTCTTCTTCGGCAGAAAGATCCATAAACTGATCCAGACGCCGCTGCATCTCACGCTGCGAGTCCGACTGCCGAAGTACGATGAGCGTCATCATGATAAAAACAAATAAGGAAATCGCAATCGCGATAGAAAATACAAGCACGGAGTATCACCTCGGTTCAAAAGGGTTCAGGGTTCAGGGTTCAGGGTTCAGGGTTCAGGGTTCAGGGAACGAAGAAGAAACTGACGTTTCTTCTTCGTTCCCATATGCCGCATCCTCTTCCCGCAGCATATTTGAGCGCTTGAGCAAGGACGCAATCAAGCCATTGAGTAAGCGAATCACCGTTTGCACTTGCCCATAACATTCTTTTAACACGGTTTTATCTGTGAGATGCACATCCGCACATGCTATAATTTGCGATTCCAATTCATAAGCAGAGCCGCGAGCATTGTACAGAAAGTGAACGTAGTCTTTTAGCGTTCCTCTTCCGGAACCCTCCGCGATATTGGAAGAGATCGAGATAACTGCCCGCCGCATTTGAGAAGAAATACCGTACTCTTCATTTTTCGGCAGTGCTTCAACCATTCGATAAATCTGCTTATATAAAGCGCGTGACTCTTTCCACACATCGAGATCTCTGTATGTGCTCATCGCATCCCCCGAAAAAAACGATTCCTAAAACTCGCGGCGGTTCTTCCTTTTGTGCGCCATACCACAAGTTTGAAAGCAGGGATTGGATTAGGAGTAACTAGTGACTAGTGACTGGTAGCTAGGGATTAGTGGCTAGGGATTAGGTTTGCGATACGAG
>CAVBQN010000141.1:0-3844 GCA_963597545.1 Fusicatenibacter saccharivorans | reverse complement strand
CGTAGCCCCCTCAGCCCTTCGGGCAGCTCCCCCGATGGGGAGCCAAGAACGTTCTGCCGCTTAACTTAATAGCATTACCCGCAAGGGGGCTGACGATACGAGAATACCGTCATCTAACATGCGGCGAAGCCGCCACCACAACCCTGAACCCTGAACCCCTTTCACAACAAAACATGCCGGACGTCTCACGACATCCGGCGTGTTTTTGATTAAAATCCTTTGGCACGCATCCGTTTTTTCCCCCCCAGTTGAAGAAGAAAGTGAGAAGGATGGCCATCGCTGTACTCTCTCTTCCTCACAAAATGATGATTTGTGTGTACTATAGCATAGCGGCAGAAGGGACGCAAGAGAATGGATGTCTGATATGGATCCGCTGCCTGCCATCGCCGCCCCCGAACCCTTGAACCACGGCCTTGATATATATATAATATATAAATATATCGAACTCATCGAATCGAGGATCTCTTATGAAAATTTCCATCATCGGTGCGGGAGCGACAGGACTCGCTGCCGCCGCCTATCTGCATCTCATCTCCGTCCCCTTCACGATCTACGTCAGAAACGAAGAGAAGAGAAAGCTCTGGGAGACGCATCCGCTCAATGTCAGCGGCAAGGTGAATACCTCCCTCTACCTGCCCATGGCACGCTCGCTCGAAGAAGCCTGCGAGGCCGACATCCTTCTTGTCTTCACCCGCGCAGGCGATCATGAGGCTGTCACCGAGGAAGTGCTGCCCTACATGAAAAAGGGGCAGTGCCTGCTCTTCCTGAACGGCTGCTGGGGCGCGGTGAAGGCCTACCGTGCCTTCCAGAAGGCGCAGGGAGCCGTGCCGATCACCATCGGTGAGACGGCAAACATGCCTTTCATCGCTACGCTCTCCTCCGACCACGCCTCGCTCCATTTCAAAGCCATGAAAGACGAGATCGCCTACTCCGCCATCGGGGAAGAAGCCCTGCTGAGCGAGCTTCTGCACAAGCTCGCGCCGAAGGTGACACGCGTCTCTTCGCCGGCCGCGACTTCGCTCTCCGCGACGAATCCCATCATTCACGTGACGCAGTGCCTCTTCAATCTTTCCCGCATCGAAAACAGGGAGGACTTTGATTTCTTCGGAGCCCCCCTCACGAAGCGCACGGCCGCCTTCATGGAAGAGTGCGACAAGGAGCGCCTCGCCATCGGAAAAGCCCTCGGCCTGGAGCTCGCGCCCCTTCTTGCCACGCTGAACTCCTTCAGGGGTACCCGCGCCGAAACGCTCTATGAAGCGCTCACGGAAAACCCATCGTACTTGGCCGTCAAAGGCCCGACGACGCTGACGAGCCGCTACATCACCGAAGACCTTCCCTGCGGCCTTACGAGCCTTCTCGACCTCTCGGACATGATGCACGTGGACTGCCCCCACATCACCGCTCTCGTCTACACCATGGCGCTCTACCTCCGCCAGCCCTACCGCCCCTTCCTCACCCTGCAGGATCTGCGCGTGGTGAAGGGATTGAAGTGAGGCGGCATGACCGGAAGCGGTCGGCTGATCATTCCTCATTTTCCTATGCCCATCCACCTGAACCCTTTTAGGAGCATCCATTATGAAACCATTTATCACCGCCCTCTTACTCATGGCAAGCACCCTCTCTCCCGTAGGCGCCGCAAACTGGGTCCCGCTCCCTGCGAGCGAAAGCGCCGAAGTCGACACCGACTCCTACGTCGACAGCGGCGTCCGCGCATCGATGGACCTGAAGCTCTCCCTTGACGGCACATCTGTCATTTCCACCATGGAATTTGACAAGGACCGCCGCACCTACCACATTGCGGCGGTGAAGGCCCTTGCTGCTGACGGAAGCATCCAGGAAAGCACCCGCTTTTCTGACGACAGCTGGAGCCCGCTCCTGCCCAATTCCTTCGGAAGAAGTATGTATACCCACTTCATCGAGCAGCCGATCCCCCATTTCACGAATCCCCAATGGCTCCCTCTCTTCAAAGAAAGCGGCGTGAAATTTCACGGCAGCACCTATGACATCGAGAAGCAGACGCTCCGCTATAAGAATGGCTACGCCACCTTCTTCCTCCGCATCGCCTACCCGTGGAAGGACCAGGACTTCTCTCAGGTCATCTATCATGTCCGCATGGACGTGCCGAATAAAAAGGTGCAGACCCTTTCCATGACAGAATATGATTTTGATGGTAAAATAAAAAACCATGGACGAGGCTCCACCGAGCGCGCCCCCATCCTCCCTGACACCCCGATGGACCAAGTCCACCGCTATATCAAGGGCGAAGTCGATGCGGGAAGATTGAAGTGACGGATAGGCATCCGGTCATCGCTCCTTCCTGCCATAGTCACCCTATCCGCCCCTTCGGGCCACCTTCCCCTAGAATGGAAGGCTGACGATACGAGGATACCATCTTCTAAAAAGGCGGCGAAGCCGCCACCTCAGCCTTGAGCCCTAGTTACCAGTCAACACACTCCTCTGTTCTCCCTCCTTCCTTTGGAAGGAGGTGCCCCGAAAGGGCGGAGGTTGGCTCTCGATGCGTTTTTTCACACGCGGGGATGCCAACCCCGCCTCGCTCCGCTCGTCTGCCCCTTCCAGAGGAAGGGGCGAGAATGATCCTTGATCGGGCATCACCCTTTATATAAATTGACGCGGAGCGGTGGATAGGGTGCTTTCGTAAATCGCCTGCTTGAGACGCTCTTTCCCGCTCTCTTTCATACCGCTAGTACCCTATCCGCCCCTTCGGGCACCTTCCCCTCGAGGGGAAGGCTGTCGATACGAGGATACCGTCATCTAAAATGCGGCGAAGCCGCCACCTTCATTCCTCATTCCTCATTCCTAATTTTCTTGAACCCTGAACCCTGAACCCTAACTCCCATTCCCCGAGGTATCCCATCCATGCCACGCATTTATACATCTGCTCTTTCCGCAGCCGCTTCTGAAGCGTGCTACGCCGCTTTTCTGACCGGCAGCCTTCCTGCGGAGGGCTGCTTCCTTGTGTCAGGCCCCCATCTTTTTCTGATGGATTCTCTTCCGCCTCTCCCCGAAGGGCGCGGCGTCCCTGTCTCCTTCGGGCCTACCAGCTGGATCCGCTCCGGCATCTCTTCCCAAATGCAGAGCATCTCCGTCTACCGTGCCTTTCTTTCCGGCCGCCGCCTTCCCGCGGGGACTGCGCTGGCGGCAGGAAAGGATGGCATCACTGTCTTCCCTGCCGAGCTCTATGAGGCCGACCTCGGAAAGATGGAGCCCTTCTCGCTCTCTTTTGATCCGCTCGAAGAGGTCCTGACCCCGCAGGAAGCGGCGAAGCTCTACCATGTCGATGCCAAGCGCATCCAGTGGGACTGTGAACACGCCGGTGAAGGCGCCGTCTTTTCCCTCGCTGAGACACGCCGCTCCGGAAACACATGGCTTCTCACGAGAAATGCCGCTCTTCGCGTCTACGAAGGAAAGGAAATGCCAGCCTATGCCATCGATCCCCTTCTCCTCGTCTTCTCCACGGTCGAAGCCGCCCACATCTGGAACCGCGACAGCGGCGTCGTCAGAAGCGCGGCGGGCGGTGCCGGCCACGCCGCCGCCCGCATGCACGAAGGTGACCGCAGAAAATCCGGCCGCATCTGGCTCGTCCGCCGCGAAGCCATGGAGCGGCTCTTCGGTCAGTCCCTCCCCGAGCGCATGGCTGAAGCCATGCGCTTCGTCAAATAAAAAAAGAGGCGGGCGCATCCGTCCGCCGCACCTCTTTGAGTCATCGCCTCCTATCCGGGAATGAGATCCGATCACGGTCAGATCCCGCATCTTCTTCATAAAAAAGGAGCTGTGAAGAAATGAATCCTCATTTCTTCACAGCTCCTTTTTACTTTGCTTTCAT
>CAVBQN010000140.1:0-3845 GCA_963597545.1 Fusicatenibacter saccharivorans | reverse complement strand
AGCTTAGCCAACCTCCGGCGCTGCGCGCCACCTCCTTCCAGAGGAAGGAGGGAGAAATCGAAGTAAGTGCATCGCTCTATATGCTTCAAGTTTGAACGCAGGCTATTCTTATTCCCTATGTATGAAGCTTCATAGGTGAAACGGGTTCTGAAGGTTCAAAAGGTTCACAGGTTTCTCATCTTACGTGAATAACGTATATTCTAAAACTCCGTGGTGCTTAGATCCTTTATCCCTAATTCCTAATTCGAGCAAAGATTTCATTCCCCATCAAGGGGCAGCACGCCCTCGAGACTACCCCTGAACCCTGAACCCTGAACCCCCAAATTATATCTCATCCTCGTCCTGAATATGCAGTTTCTTTCTCCAGTATCTCGAGTAAATCGCCCCCAGAGGATTGTGCGCAAGAAGTCTGTCTTTCACGACAAGAGATGTGACGGGGCCTACTGCATTCGATGTGAAGATCGTGTCATGTCCCACGCAAAGGCCGCAGATGATATTGAGATCCACGCCTTTTTCTGCCAGAAACCTTGCCTGAAACTTCGGATTGCACATCGCTTCATGCTCCGCTTCCGGATGCACCTGCTTTAAGCCGAAGTTTTTCTTCGCAAAGGAACAGTTCTTGCAGCAGAGGGAGTAGACCTCGAAGCCCTGCTGTCGGAAGTATTTCACGATGTACCTGGCTTCTTCATGAAGACCGATGCAGAAGGCCAGTCCGAGCTTCTTGTAGCCCATCCGTTTGGCAAATTCAGCGGTCTCCTGCAGACGGCAGATGTCGCTGTAGTATGTCCCTTCGACATAGGCCGCCGCCTCCATGATTTTCCGTTCTTCTTCGGTATAGGCCTTACGGATCTCCTCTTCTTTCACACCCGTACAATTCGCCCCACGGGTATAGCAGGCATGGTGCGGGCAGTTTGCACAATCAGCTTTCATGATGGTTCCTCCTTTTATTTTTACACCTGTCTCTATTATAGCGCAAAAAGAAATTTAGGGATTAGGGAGTGAATGGTGACTGGTGACCAGGGACTTGTGACTAGGGGGTATGGAACGTCATTCACCATTCTCGCCCTTCCTTTGGAAGGGGCAGTCGAGCGCAGCGAGACGGGGTTGGCCGCGCGTTTGTTGAAATACGGTTCCCCCGTGTCGTTATCCCAAGAAAACAACGCCTGTATGCTGCCTCTTTCTGCTTTCGCGCGTCCTTTATCGGTCTGCAAGGAGGATTTCTCGGCTTCGCTCGAAATGACGATACGCATGGAACGTCATCTACCATTGTTCTTTCTCTTTCTTTCCGATACAATAGAGAAAACTACTTTCCCGCTTGTTGTAAAAGGAGACCGCCTATGACTTCATTCCTGCTCTTGACGGCCATTGTGATCTTTGCCTGTGTGTTTTTGAACCGTGTCTCGGACAAGCTCGGCATCCCCGTGCTTCTCGCCTTTATCCTGCTCGGCATGTTTTTCGGTTCGGACGGTCCTGTCAATATTGCTTTTGAAAATTACAACTTTGCCGAAGAAATCTGCTCGACCGCACTCATCTTCATCATGTTCTACGGAGGCTTCGGGACGAACTGGTCCATGGCAAAGCCTGTCGCTGCCCCTGCGATCGTGCTTTCGAGTGCGGGCGTCGTCGTGACAGCCCTTTTGACAGGCGGATTCATCCACTTCATCCTAGGCGAACCATGGCTCCTGAGCTTCCTCATGGGATCGGTCATCGCCTCGACGGATGCCGCGTCTGTCTTCTCCATTCTCCGCGCGAAAAGGCTGAATCTCAAGTATCACACCGCCTCGCTTCTGGAAGTAGAGAGCGGCAGTAACGATCCTGCCGCTTACATGATGACGATCATCTGCATTTCTCTCATGCATGGTTCCGCTGACCTTTGGGGGACGCTCATGCTTCTTGCAGCGCAGATCGTTTTCGGGCTTGTCTTCGGTTTCGGCATCGCAGCCATCTCGAAGTGGGCGCTGAAAAAGACCGACTATCTCGCAGGCGGCTTCGACATGGTACTTTTGACTGCCATCGCCATCTTTGCCTATGCCGCTCCCGCAATGCTGGATGGAAATGGCTACCTCTCCGCCTATATCGCCGGCATCATTTTAGGAAACAGCGATTTTCCCGGAAAGCGCTCTATCGTTCATTTCTTCAATGGCGCAACCAATCTCCTCTCCATGATGATCTTCTTCCTGCTGGGGCTCCTCTCCACGCCATCGAAACTCCCTGAGATCGCATGGCCCGCTGTCCTCATCGCGCTCTTCCTGACCTTCGTGGCACGGCCCCTCGGCGTCTTCGCCCTCCTTGCTCCCTTCAAGACCCCTGCTGCCGCAAGCGCACTGATTTCCTTCGCAGGCCTTCGCGGAGCCTCCGCCATCGTCTTTGCCATCATCGCTTATACGCAGGCACCGGTGAATGACATCGTCTTCCATGTCACCTTCTTCATCGTTCTTCTTTCCATCCTATTTCAGGGCGCGCTTCTGCCTCTCGCAGCGAAGAAACTCTCTATGATCGATCATGAGAGCGATGTCATGAAATCCTTCACGGACTACACGGAAGAGATGCCGGTGCAATTCATCCAGTTCACCCTGCCCGCGGGACATGCTTGGTGCGGGCAGGCGCTCTCGGAAATCGCATTCCCTCCTGAGACGCTCGCCATCCTTCTTTCCCGCGGCGCCGAGAAGATCATCCCGAATGGCGACACGAGGCTCTCCGCCGGAGATACGCTCGTCCTTTCCGCTTTGAGCGTCGCTCCTGTCACAGGTCTTGCCCTCTCGGAGATCCATGTCACGAAGAAGAGCCGCTATTACCAGAAGAGCCTCTCCTCTCTCCGCCTCCCCCACGGTCATCTTGTCGTTCTCATCCTAAGGCAGGGAGAAGTCATCATCCCGAAAGGAGATACCGTACTCGAAGCGGGAGACGTGATGGTGATGAATGGAAAAAATTAGGGACTGGTGACTAGTAGCTAGGGACTAGGAAATCCTCGCGAGCTGAGCAGACCCCTGGAGAGGGGTCGCGCCAAAGGCGCCGGATAGAGTGCCCCGCAGGGGCACAACTCTACGTAGCCGTCAGCGTCCCATCTGCGTGAATCGTTTTTCGGCTATCCCCAAGCAACCCACTGGCGTTAGGTTTCACCGGTTCAACATGTTCTACATGTTCTACGGGTTCAGCGGGGAAGGTGCGGCGCAAATAATAATGAAGCGCCGCGGAGTTTTGATAGCGCTTCGCGCTGTCGTCATTTCGAGCGTAGCCGAGAAATCTATATTGCAGAACGCTCATTGCCTGATGTGAGGCAGCACCAAGACAACGTTTTTCCTCGGCGCATACACGCTGATTCCCGCAGGGCAGTAGAGATCCCTCGGCTACGCTCGGGATGACAATGCCGGAGAATCCCAGTCCCCAGTCACTCCTAATCCCCAATCCCTAATCCCTAGCCACTCCTCCCTGCTTTCAAATTTCGAGGAAAAGAAATCCTCGCAAGCTGAGCAGCCCCTGGAGAGTGGTCGCGCCAAAGGCGCCGGATAGAGTACCCCACAGGGCGCAACTCTACGCAACTGTCAGCGTCCCATCTGCGTGAATCATGTTTCAGTGATCCTCAAGCAACCTACCGACCGTTCTGCAGAAATCTGCCTCTTCGAGGCAGTCTATCCCTGGCCTTCGGCCTGCCCCTTCTCCAAGGGGCGACGCATTTTACGTGATTCCAATAATCCGCAGCGCTTTCATTGTATGATGTGCCGCACCACCATTCTTCATTTCTCATTTTCCTCCTTCTCCTCCAAATAAAAAACGAACCCTTGTGGGTTCGTTTTTTTATTCAGCGATTACTGCTGGCTTTTCTTTACATTGGCACTCTTATATCT
>CAVBQN010000139.1:0-3873 GCA_963597545.1 Fusicatenibacter saccharivorans | reverse complement strand
TGAAAGTGTTGGAATATCGATAGCATCGGACTATTCAACATAGTACGCTATACCGCTAGCATGCCCCTATTGCCTTCGGCACTTCCCCCGAAGGGGGAAGCAAGACGTTACGTAGCTAACGATTTCCTTAACTTAATAGCATTACCCCCTTGAGTGCGGATGAAAGCTCTGTGCGAATGAGGAATGAGGAATGAAGGTGGCGGCTTTGCCGCGAATATATATGAAGCGATGCCCGAAGATGGCATGCAAGTCACCAGTCACGAGTCACTCGAGGCTATTCATCCCTACTTTCAAACTTCAAACTTCAAACTTCAAGGTTCGGGGGGTGGTTTGCTCCATTCCGACGCTTAAACGTAAATCCATAGCAACAAAAAAGACTCTGTTAAAAGAGTCTTTTTTGTTGCTTGTTATTGGTTATTGGTTGTTCGGGTGGGAGCCTGAGCGTTTTGTGGGAAATTTCAAACCTCCGCGGCGCTTCTGATTTTTATGCGCCGCACCACCATTTCTCATTTCTAATTTCTCATTCAAGAGAAACTTTCATCCCCAATCAAAGGGCGAGTTGCCCCATGGGCTAACCCTGCACCCGTTTTAATTCAGCGTCACATACTTTCCGCCTTCGACCTTGAGGAGGACGAGGTCGACATCTGGATCCCCTGAATTATTGAAGGTCATCGGACCGACAGCGGACTCGAAATTCTTCACATTCGCGAGGGCCTCTCTGACCTTCTTCGAATCCGTCGTGGTGCCTGCATCTTCCATCGCTTTCGCTGCGAGCTTCACAGAGACATACGCACATGCTGCGAAGTTGTCCGGATCGTGATTGTACTTCGCCTTGAAGTTCTTCACGAAGTCCTTGGTCGCCTGGCTGTTGCGGTCAGCAGACCACATAGAGGAGACATACACATTGTCAGCTGCCGCTCCTGCGATCTTGAGTAGCTCGGGCGAAACGAAGCCGTTATCCCCGAGGACAGGCTGATTCATTCCCATTTCTCTCATCTTCTTCAGGATGAGTCCGCCTTCCTGATAGTAACCGGCAACGACGACCGCATCCGGATTCACATTGTGAATCTTCGTCAACTGTGCGGAGAAGTCTGTATCCTTATCCGCGAAGGTTTCCGTCGCGACGATGTTCACGCCCTCCGCTTCGAGTGCCTTCACAAAGGTCTTGTAGGCAGATACCTGATGCTCATTGTTGTTCGAGTAGAGGACAGCCACATTCTTATAACCGAGGAGCTTGTGCGTTTTCTGCACGGTTTGCGGGATATTCTTCGACTCCGGCACGCAGTTTCTGAACATGTAGTCACCGATCTCGATGAGGCCTTCTGCGGTGGTCGCTACGCCGAGGAGCGGGATCTGTGCCTTCTGGAAGAGCGGGCCGACCGCTTTGTATTCACCGGAGATCAAGGGGCCGACGACAAGCACCTTCTTGGCAGCGATCATCTTCTGCGCCGCACTCACGCACTGCTGCACATTGCCCTTCGTATCCGCCATTTCGACATCGAAGTGGATCTTGCCTTCCTTATTCACTTCCTCGACCGCTAGGTCAAAGCCTTCCTTCTCCGCAAGACCATACGAAGCGACACCGCCCGACACACCATTCAGGAAGCCCACCTTTGCGACCTTCGCGCCTGCTGCCGGCTTCGAAGCACTTTCCTTATTGCCATTGCCGCCGCATCCTGAAAGACCTGCCATCGCAGCTGCCAGCATCAGTCCAAGTCCTGCTCTTTTCATCATTTTTTTCATTTCCATTTTTAGTTCTCCTTTAGTTGTCAATAGCAAATCGTTCTTGATCGTGTTGCTTGGGAAATCCAAAGTGAAAGGCTTGAGGTTTGCGATACGAGCAAATTTACAAGACCTGCGGCGCTTTTTGTATGCCGCACGCCCATTCCTCATTCCTCATAAAAAAGCCTCCGATGAGAATACTCTCATCGGAGGCGCTTTGGCGCGGTACCACTCCGGCTTATCACTCACCATCCGCAGATGATCCAAGAAAAAAGTCCCTGCCCCGAAAGGGCAAGGACGCTTCTGCGTGGTACCACCTTGCATTTATACTCTGCCAAGGGTCATACCGGAAATCAAAAAGCCCCTGTCCACTCTGGGACAGGGGCGAAATCGCGGTACCACCCTGCATTATACTTTAATGGCTATTCCGTAACGGGGACATCCGTCCGAGCCTACTACCTTCGGCCAGGAAGCTCACGAGTGATAGATCACGGATACGTCGCACCGGTTTTCACCATCCACCGGCTCTCTGAGGCTTCGAACTTCCGATTTCCTCTCGTTCACAGCATGTACTTGTTTGAACTTGATTGCAAGTATACAGGATACACACAGGTTTGTCAAATGGATATTTTTGAGCCTTGCGTTTAAGGTTTTGGATTTAGCGGGTCCAACAGGTGTGGTACGGCGCATAACAATTTGAAAGCAGAGATGAGTGGCTGGGGTTTAGGGATTGGGAGTGACCGGTGACTAGTGACTGGGATTCTTCGCCATCGTCATCCCGAGCGTAGCCGAGGGATCTCTACTGCGCTGCGGGAATCAGCGTGTATGCGCCGATGAAAAACGATATCTTGGTGCCCCTCACATCAGGCAATGAGCGTTCTGCCATAGAGATTTCTCGGCTACGCCCCTCTGACGACGGCGCGAAGCGCTATCAAAATTCCTCGGCGCTTCCTAATTTTATGCGCCGTACCTTCACTCCTCACTCCTAACTAGAGCGTAGAACTTTCATTCACAATCAAGGGACGGTACGCCCCACAGACCACCCTTCGACTCTTTTATCATTTAGTACCTTGCATTACAAAGTACCTTGTGATATAGTATTAGCAGACGAGAACCAAGGTCGCCTATGCGATCAGCATTTTTCCCGGAATTCTAAAGAAAGGAGCGATCATGAACGTCCAACTCAAGAAGGGAGTGATGGAGATCGTCGTGCTCTCCATGCTCCGCCGGAAAGACTTCTACGGTTACGAGCTGGTGACAGAGATTTCCAAATACATCGAAATGTCCGAAGGCACCATCTACCCGCTCCTCAACCGTTTCAAGAAGGATGGACTCGTCGATACCTATCTCGCCGAGTCGCACAATGGCCCGCCCAGGAAGTACTACCGCATCACCGACAGCGGGCGCAGCGAATTCAAAGAGTCTGTCAGAGAATGGCAGGAATTTAACAAAGCCGTACAGAAGCTCATACAAGAAGGAGGCGAGCCTCAATGAACAAAACAGAATTTTTAGACCTTCTCCGCTACTATTTCAGAAATGCGAAGAAGAGCGAGGTGGAAGAAATCCTCGCTGACTACGAAGCCCACTTCGAAGAAGGAAAGAAGCGCGGGCTTACCGAAGAGGCTATCGCGAAGGAGCTCGGAAGTCCGAAGGACATCTATGAGTCCTACGCTTCTGAGGGCGTCGTCGATGAGAAATCCAAAGGCGTACGCTTCACCGATGACGCGAAGGAAGCAGCGAAGGAAGCAGCGACCACAGCGGCCCGCAAAGCGGGTGAAGCCTGGGACGAAGTCAGCCCGAAGCTGCCCGCAGCCGCGGAAAGGGCGGCGCATCTCACCTCGCGCCTGCTCTATGGTGCCAGCCTTCTCCTCGCGCTCATTCTTATCTGCGCGACCCTTCTGGTCCTTGCCCTCCTCTCTATCGAGTTCGCCCCGCTGCCCGGCGTCATGCCGCTGCCCGGCCTCCACCTCATGACGAAACTCTCCATCGGCGTCGCAGGCCTCTCCGCCGCGCTTGCCATCTTCTTCATCGGCCGAGAAGGCAGCCGCGCCCTGCAGGATTCCTTTTCCAAAGAAGAGAAAGGCGGTGAAGGAAAATGAAAAAGATCGTCGTCTGCATCGCACTCGCGATCATCTCCATGATGAGCGCCGC
>CAVBQN010000138.1:0-3879 GCA_963597545.1 Fusicatenibacter saccharivorans | reverse complement strand
CCTCCTTCCAAAGGAAGGAGGGAGAAAAGAGGAGTGTGTTGACTGGTAACTAGGGCTCAAGGCTCTTGTGGCGGCTTCGCGGCAATTTAGATGACGATATTCCCGTATCGTTAGCCTTCCCCGATGGGGAAGGCTTAGACGGAGCGACGCTTCGCGTCAATTTTTATAAAGGGCGATGCCCGAAAGTGGGATTCAAGTCACTAGTCCCTAGCCACTAATCCCCAGTCACTAGTTACTTACATCACTTGTCGTAAATGACGAGTCCCATGAAGACGAGGTCTTCGTCACCGATGTTCTCGATGCCGTGGCAGTCGCCATTTTTGCAGAAGGCGGCATCGCCCGGTTTCATTTCGTAGGTGGTGTCGTTGTCGGTGTAGAGGCCTTTGCCTGAGAGGATGTAGTAGATCTCACCGTCGCCCTTGTGCTGGTGGATGCCCATGGAGCATCCCTTCTCAAGGGTGGCTTTCACATAGAGGCGGCACTTGTCTTTCAAAATGTCCGGCCCTGCGATGGGTTCCAGAATGAGGTGGCCTTTGCCGCCGTTGGCGTGTTCGATGATTTTCTTTTCCGTTTTTTCGATCATGATGGTCGTATCCTTTGGTAATGATTGTTGGTTGAAAGTTGTTGATTCGGGCAAGCTCGTGGGGCGTGCCGCCCTTTGATGACGTGCGAAAGAGGGGGGGAGCGGGTTCAGGGGTTGGGGTTCAACGGGTTCTGAAGGTTCTAAGGGTTCAAAGGGTTTAGGTGGCGGCTTCGCCGCTCCGCCTAAGCCTTCTCCGATGGGAAGGCTTAGGCGGAGCGACGCTTCGCGTCGATTTTTATAAAGGGCGATGCTCGAAAGTGGTGGGGATGGCGATACGGGGGAAACGCATTTCCAACATACGGGGGAGCCAACCCCGTCTCGCTACGCTCGACAGCCCCTTCCAAAGGAAGGGGCGAGAATGTGTGGCGTTTCGAGTGTATCGATCCCTCCTTCCTTTGGAAGGAGGTGCCCGCAGGGCGGAGGTTAGGGGCGCAGAGCGGAGTGAAAAAGGAGCGTCTCAAGTCGACGATTTATGAAAGCACCCGAGCGCCGCTGACCCCATGTGGGGAAGGCTTAGGCGGAGCGCCGCTCCGCGTCGATTTTTATAAAGGACGATGTCTGAAAGTGATATTCCAGTCACTAGTCACTCGTCACTAAACTCCACACTTCCTGTATATTCGATACGGGATGAATTTCGATCCCCGCTGTCCCCGCGTCGATGTCGCTCTCATTTTTCTCAGGGAGGATCATAGCCTTCATGCCGGATCGCCGGGCACCGAAGGCTTTCTCGTGGATGCCGCCGACGGGCTTCACCTCGCCGGAGAGGGCGATCTCGCCGGTGATGGCGATGTCCTGACGGAGAGGCTTCTGTTCAATGGCAGAGAGGATGGCGCAGGTGATGGCGCAGCCGGCGGATGGGCCGTCGATATTTCCTCCGCCGATGACATTGATGTGGAGGTCGTAGTCGGAGAGGCGCTTGTCGGTCAGCTGGCGGACGACGGCGGCCGAGGCGCTGACGGAGTCCTTCGCCATGGAGCCGGCGGTGTCATTGAAGCGCAGGCTCCCCTTGCCGGGCACAGCGGCGGGAAAGGCGGCGGCTTCGATCTCTATCGTGCTGCCCCAGGAGCCGATGACGCCAAGGCCGTATATGTGTCCGATCTTCGGCGTGTCCGATGCCTCTTGCTGAAGGCAGGGGCTGAGGCGGCTCGCCTGCGCGGTGCGCTCCATGATGGCTTTGGTGATGGTGATGCGCTCTGCTTTGCCGGATTCGTAAATGGCAAGGCCGTAGGCATCGGCGAGAAGGTTCACGGCTTTGCGGCCTTCCATGGTGTAGCGGCTGATGAGCTCGGGGACGCCGGTTTCGAGGCGAGCACCGAGCCTTTCGGCGGCGCGCTTGACGATGGCGATGATGTGCGCGGGCTCTAAGGGCGCGAAGAAGATCTCGCCGCAGCGTGAGCGGATGGCGGGGTTGATCTCCTCGGGCGCTCTTGTCGTGGCACCGATCAGGATGAAATCGGCGGGCGCACCTTTTTCGAAGAGCTGCTTGATGTAGGCGGGGATCTGCGGGTCTTCTTCGTCGTAGTAGGCGGAGTCGAAGCGGACGCGCTTGTCTTCAAGTACCTTCAGCAGCTTGTTTAGGAGGATGGGATCCAGTTCACCGATCTCATCGATGAAGAGGATGCCGCCATGGGCGTCCGTGACGAGGCCGGGCTTCGGCTCGGGGATGCCTTCGTCGGCGAGCTCCTGCCGCGCGCCCTGATACAGCGGGTCATGTACGGAGCCGATCAAGGGGTTCGTCATGTCGCGGCTGTCCCAGCGCAGTGTCGTGCCGTCGCACTCGATGAAGGGGGCGTCTTTTTGAAAGACGGTGTAGGGCTTCTTCTTCGCCTCTTCGAGTACAAGGCGCGCTGCGGTGGTCTTGCCGACGCCGGGCGGGCCGTACAGCAGAAGGTGCTGCGGATAGGGCGAGGAAATGCGGGAGGCGAGTGCTTCCACGGCTTGGTCCTGTCCGATGATCTCAGAAAGCGATTGCGGGCGGACGACCTGAAGGATCGTCGCAGTGAGGCTGACTTTTTCCATCGCGCGTAGCTTTTCCAGCTTGCGCTTGCTCTCGGCGGTCTCTGCGCTGCCGGTCTCCTCTTCGATGATTTCACGGCGAACCTCTTCGATGTACTCCTTGTGCCGCTCTTCAAGGCGGTCTTCGATCTTTTTCTCGAGCGAGCGCTCGACGGCCTGACGGGAGAGGATATCTGCGACCTTGTCCTCCAGCTTGTCCAGAATGGCGGGGATCTCTTCATCTGTCGGCTGGCGATGGTAGTCGCGGCTTTCCAGAATGAGGCGCTCCATGCCGATGAGACGGCTCTTGGGATTTTCGTCATGAATATATTTCACGGCATTGAATCGGCTCGCCTGCACGATCAGCTGCTCGGGTCCCATCGCGGCGGCATAGATGCTGTAGATTGCATTCAGCTGGCGGTTCAGCTCCTCGTCCGAGAGGCTCTCCTCGCCGCCGATCTGGTTTTTGATGCGGTTCAAAAGGTCTGTCACGTCTTCCATCGTGGTCACTCCTTTCTTTTGTCCTTATGATACCACAAATGAGGGGAGAGGGTTTAAGGGGCAGGGCCGACGAGACGAGAGATCTGCCCCTTTCCTCCGTTCTTCCTTTTTCTGATATAATAAAGGAAAAGATCGCTACGAAAGGAGCCCTCATGACACAGCTGGAACGATTGAAGGACGAACTCATCACACTCACCGTCCGCCGCGGCTATCCTGCCGAGCTTGGCGCATTGATGGCAGCCGAGCTGGGTACGGAGAAGACCATCACGCGCATGATCGCCTACCTCACCCACGTCGCCCCGGAGCGCGCAGAGGATATGGTGGATGAAATGCTTGCGATCCAAAGTGACCGCGATTTCTGGGCGGATAAGAAGAGATCAGAGTACTATCAGAAGCAGTACAATCAGATGCTCTGGGAGGAGAAGAACCGGTAGCAGGAGGGATGTGCATCGCCCGATGCAGCAGGCAGAAAAGATGCGCGGGACATCCCTGGCTCCCTTTTAGGGGCTGTGAAATAACGATCATCTCATTTTCGCGTTTAATCTGCCGCGGGGACTTGCAGCTCTCATAAGAGTGACCGGGAAATCTTATCTCAGCTGTCTTTCATGCCATAGTCACCCTATCCGCCCCTTTCGGGGCACCTACCCCTAGAGGGGCAATGCTATTAAGTTAAGGAAATCGTTAGCTACGTAACGTCTAGCTTCCCCCTTCGGGGGAAGTGCCGAAGGCAATAGGGGCATGCTAACGGTATAGCGTACTATGTTGAATAGTCCGATGCTATCGATATTCCAACACTTTCA
>CAVBQN010000137.1:0-3951 GCA_963597545.1 Fusicatenibacter saccharivorans | reverse complement strand
TAGGGATTAGTGGCTAGGGATTAGGTTTGCGATACGAGAAAACCGCTAGTTTCAAACCTCCGCGGCGCTTCCATAATTTTATGCGCCGCACCACCATTTCGCATTTCTTATTTCTAATTTCTCATTCAAGTGGGGCTTTCCATCGTAATCAAGGGGCGGCACGCTTTTGGGCTAACCCTGAACCCTGCCCCGAACCATTTTACTTCAGCCCCAATTCATCCTTATGTGCGGTCATGCCATCGATGCAAGCCTGCATGACCTCGCCCGCTTCCATGCCGAGCATGGCAAAGCCCTGCTTGATCACATCGCGGTTGCAGCCAGCTGCAAATTTCTTGTCCTTGAATTTTTTCTTGAGCCCTTTGAGCTCCATGCCGCTGATGCCTTCGGGACGCATGAGTGCATACGCCATGACGACACCCGTCAGCTCATCGACCGTGAAAAGACTCTTCTCGATATCCGTTGTCGGCTCTACTTCATGGCTGCAGAGACCCCAGCCGTGGGAGATGATGGTCTTGATGTCTTCTTCGTCCACCCCTTCCGGCTCCAAAAATTCGCGGACGTGATGGCAGTGCTCTTGCGGGAAGGCTTCGTAGTCGACGTCGTGCAGATAGCCGATGGCCTCCCAGTGATCTTTGTCACCGCCGAAGATGCTCGCCATCGCGCCCATGGCAGCGCTGACAGCCGCAGCGTGGGTGAAGAGATGGTCCTCTGTGGTGTGCTTCTTCAGGATCTCTTTGGCTTTCGCAAGGGTAAGTGTGGACATAGTAGGATCTCCTTTTTATCAGGGACTAGTGACTTGTGACTGGTAGCTGGGGATGAGGCAGGAAGCCCGAGACACGCCCTCCTTCCTCTGGAGGGAGGTTGGCCGAGCAAAAACATTTTTAAAATATATCTCGATGGTAGAACATATGGAATGAATTGTCAATGAGAAAGGGAGAAATTGTGATACAATGAGAGAAAGAAGGGTTCAGGGTTAGCCCTTGGGGCTGCTCTACCCTTGATTAAGTTTGAAAGCATCGATTGAATGAGAAATGAGAAATAATGGTGCGGCGAATAAAAGTATGGAAGCGCTGCGAACTATAAATAGTGGCGATGTCCGAAAGTGGTACTTCAGTCACCAGTCCCTAGTTACCAGTCCCTAGTCACTTTGATTCTATTCCACGAAAGGAGCCAACATCATGACCGACATCGAGAAACTGAGAGCTATGATCGCATCCCATCACCGCATCGTCTTTTTCGGCGGAGCAGGGGTCTCCACGGAGTCGAACATCCCTGATTTTCGCGGAGCGAATGGCCTTTACCGGCAGAAAACGGGCCTCCCATGGACGCCGGAGGAAATGCTTTCCCACCATTTCTATGAGGAGCATCCCGTGGAATTTTTCACCATGTATAAGCAGTTCGTAGAAGCCATGTTAAAGGCCTCTCCGAACCGCGCGCACTTTGCGCTGGCAAAGCTCGAGCAAGAGGGCAGGCTCTCTGCCGTCATCACGCAGAACATCGATGGTCTTCATCAGCGCGCGGGGAGCCGGAATGTCATCGAGGTCCACGGCACCATCCTGACGAATACCTGCGAGAAATGCTTTGCGACATATGATGCGAAGACCCTACTTACTTTGGCATCGCCCGTGCCGCACTGTCCCAGTTGCGGCGGCGTGATCAAGCCGGACGTCGTGCTCTATGAGGAAGCGCTCGATACGAATGATATCGATGAGGCGATCGATGAGATCTCCAAGGCCGATATGCTCATCATCGGCGGTACGAGCCTCGTCGTTTATCCGGCGGCAGGCTTCGTCACTTATTTCCGCGGCGATGCTCTCGTCGTCATCAATCAGGACGCGACACCGCAGGACGACCGCGCCGACCTCGTCTTCCATGACAGCGTGGGAAAGGTACTGGAAATGGCCGTGGAGGGAGATTAGGAGTTTCGCGTGACTGGTGACTTGAATACCACTTTCGGGCATCGCCCCATATATACTTGCGGCGAAGGCTCCACCACAAGTTTGAAAGCAGGGATGGGTAGCTAGGGATTAGGGATTAGGAGTGGCTAGTGACTAGTGACTGGTAGCTAGGGATTAGTGGCTAGGGATTAGGTTTACGATACGAGTAAACCGATAGTTTCAAACCTCCGCGGCGCTTCATTATTTTTTGTGCCGCACCACAATTTCTCATTTCTAATTCGGGCAAAGATTTCACTTACAATCAAGGGGCAGTACTACCCCTGAACCTTGAACCCCGAACCCTCAATTTCATTAAGTGTATACTCCAACGCATAGGCTTTCTTTTATTTGTTTCGAATGATATAATACAGGTATACGCGAGAAATGGTGAAACATTTTTCGTACACTCTATTTCCTTATAGAAAGGACAAAAAACATGGAATATCGTATCGAACATGACACCTTAGGCGAAGTAAAAGTTCCGGCGGATCATATGTGGGGCGCGCAGACCCAGCGCTCTTCTGAAAACTTCAAGATCGGAGCACGTATGCCGGAAGAGATCATTCATGCGTTTGCCGTGCTGAAGAAATGCACCGCCCTTGCGAACCTCGCAGAAGGCAAGCTTTCGGAAGAAAAAGCGAAAGTCATCGCAGAGGCCTGCGACGAGATCCTCGCCGGCAAGTGGAACGGCGAATTCCCGCTCGTCGTGTATCAGACAGGCTCCGGCACGCAGAGCAATATGAACATGAATGAAGTCGTCGCGCACATCGCGAATGCGAAGCTCGAAGCTGTCGGCAGCGAGACACGCATCCACCCGAATGATGACGTCAACATGTCTCAGTCTTCGAACGATACCTTCCCGACCGCTATGCATGTTGCGGCCGTTTCTGTCCTGCACCGCTGCCTCTACCAGCCGCTCGCTGAACTGATCGCGACCTTCCACAAGAAGAGCGAAGAATACATGCATGTCGTCAAGATCGGCCGCACCCATGTACAGGACGCCGTACCGCTTACCTTCGGACAGGAAGTCTCTGGATGGACGACCATGCTCGAAAAGTGCCAGCATATGATCGAAGCATCAGAAAAATATCTTCTTGGGCTTGCCATCGGCGGCACCGCTGTCGGTACCGGCCTCAATGCGCCAAAAGACTTCGGCACCAGAGTATCGGCTGAGATCGCCAAAGAAACAGGCCTTCCTTTCGTATCGGAGGAAAATAAATTCTATGCACTGACCGGACGCGATGACTTCGTTTTCGCTCATGGCGCTCTCGAAGCTCTTGCAATGGACTGCATGAAGATCGCTGACGACCTTCGCCTCCTGGCAGGCGGGCCAAGAGCCGGCCTCGGTGAGCTCACCATCCCGGCGAACGAACCGGGTTCTTCCATCATGCCGGGCAAAGTGAACCCGACCCAGTGCGAAGCCCTGACCATGGTCGCTTGCCGCGTTCATGGCAATCAGGCCGTCGTCTCCATGGCCTCCTCTCAGGGCCGCTTCGAGCTGAACGTCTATGCCCCGGTCCTGGCACAGGCCTTCATCGAATCCGTCAAGCTCCTGGGTGAAGCCATCCACTCCTTTAATATCCACTGCGCCGTCGGCATCGAAGTCAATCATGACCGCATGGAAGAGCTGGTGGAGAAATCTCTGATGCTCGTTACCGCACTCGCGCCGCACATCGGTTATGAGAAGTCCGCAAAGATCTCGAAGAAAGCCTTCGCAGACGGCAGCTCTCTGAAGGAAGCCGCTCTGGCTCTGGGCTATGTGACCGAAGAAGAATATGACCGTTGGGTCGTCGCAAAAGATATGTGTAATGTAGATCGTTTGTAAAAGGGAAAGGGGCTGTAAAGAAATGAATCTTCATTTCTTTACAGCCCCTTTTTACTTTGCTTTCATTTGGTTCAGGGTTCAGGGTTCAGGGTTCAGGGTTCAAGGTTCAGGGCTCTCGTGGCGGCTTCGCCGCCTTTTTTAGAAGATGGTATTCTCGTATCGCAGCCTTCCCCTCTAGGGGAAGGTGCC
>CAVBQN010000136.1:0-4013 GCA_963597545.1 Fusicatenibacter saccharivorans | reverse complement strand
ATCCCCACCATGTCGTTAAAGCCGGATTTTGAGTCTGCGTATTTGCAGGTGGGTGCTCTCATGTGAATTTCATCTGTCCCCGTGAAGGGCATAGAATCCATCCGCAGTTCTGAACTCCCTTAATAAAGGTATCGGTTCAAAATATGAAGCCGCACGTGCACAGCAGGGTTGTTACATGTAGTATAGCAAATTTGCATGAGATTTACAAGAAATTTATGAGAAATGGCAGGGATCCGGAGCGATCGGTGACGGATCACCGCCTGCCCCCTTCATTCCCATGGTTCACTTATTCTCCTTTGGAGCTCTTGAAGGCTTCTCTTTTGCCGATGACGGTCACGCCATTCATGTACGGTACGAGGACATCCGGGACGCGGATGGTGCCGTCAGCCTGCTGGTAGTTTTCCATGATAGCAGCGACAGTACGGCCGACAGCGAGGCCGGAGCCATTCAGCGTATGGACGAATTCCGGTTTCGCACCCGGCGTTCTGCGGAAGCGGATATTCGCGCGGCGTGCCTGGAAATCGAGGCAGTTCGAGCAGGAGGAGATCTCTCTGTACTTATTCTGTGCCGGCATCCAGACTTCGATATCATAGGTCTTCGCAGAGGAGAAGCCGATATCACCGGTGCAGAGGCAGACGACATGGTACGGGATCTCGAGCAGCTGGAGGATCTTTTCCGCTTCTGCCGTCAGAGATTCCAGCTCATCCCAGCTGTCTTCCGGCTTGCAGTACTTCACCATTTCTACTTTATGGAACTGGTGCTGACGGATAAGGCCACGGGTATCCTTGCCTGCGGAGCCTGCTTCTTTACGGAAGCACGGGGTGAGCGCAGTCAGATGGACAGGCAGCAGCGCACCGTCGATGATCTCGCCGGAGAAATAATTCGTCAGCGGCACTTCCGCAGTAGGCGTCATATACATGCTTTCGCCTTCGACTTTGTACATATCATCAGCGAATTTCGGCAGCTGGCCGGTGCCCTGCATGGACTTGCCATTGATGATGTAGGGCGGAATGACTTCAGTGTAGTCATTCTGCTGGGTATGTACGTCGAGCATGAAATTATATACCGCTCTTTCGAGGCGGGCTGCCTGCGAGAGGTAGAAATAGAAACGCGCACCGGAGACCTTCCCCGCTCTTTCTGCATCCAGGATGCCGAGGGTATCGCCGAGCTCATAGTGCGCCTTGATCGGGAAATCAAAGGTCGGGATCTCGCCCCATTTGCGGACTTCCGGATTTTCGCTGTCATCCTTGCCGACCGGGACAGACTTGTCGCACATATTCGGGATATGGAGAAGGAGCTCATTCAGCTTGGATTCGACTTCACCGAGTTCCTTATCGATGGCAGAGATCTTCTGTCCGACTTCTCTCATGCGAGCGATAGCATCTGCCGCATCTTCGCCATTCTTCTTCGCCATTGCGATCTTCTTGGATTCTGCATTCTTTTCGCTCTTCAGCGTTTCTGTATCGCGCAAGAGTTCTCTTCTCTTGCCATCGAGTGCGAGGACTTCGTCCAGATCGAATGGATTGTGACGGTTGACGAGGTTCTGCTTCACTTCGTCTGCGTGTTCTCTGATGAATTTCATGTCTAACATAGTATCGCTCCCTTTAGGAAATATAAGATAGGAAATCGGCTTTCCTCATCTGACGGAAATAGTGATCGGCTGGCCGCTCGCTGACGCTTGAAACGGATCGGATGGGAAGAGACCGCTCACAGGCTATGCCGCCCTGCAAAAAGCAAAAAAAGACCTCTTCCCTCCATGGGACGAAGTCATCGCGGTGCCACCCAATTTGCATAAGCCAGCTCATGGCTGATATCGGCTGCCTGCCGTCCGATTCTTCACCGGCCGCTCCTGAGTGGAAACTTTCTCATCTGCCAGGGCTCTCACCAGCCGCCCTGTCTCTGAAAGACATCTGAAAAAGATTTTCTCTTTCCCTGCGTTATTAGTATTATAGCGAGTTCATCTGTGTTTTGCAATAGGAAAAAGGGTTCAAGCTGCAGGGTTCAGGGTTCAGGGTTGTGGTGGCGGCTTCGCCGCAAAAAAAGGAAGCCAACCCCGCCTCGCTGTGCTCGGCAGCCCCTTCCAAAGGAAGGGGCTAGCGTGGATACTCCCTCCTTCCTATGGAAGGAGGTGCCCCGAAGGGGCAGAGGTTGGGTGAGGAAAGGTGTATATGAGAAAATCTGCAGCACCGCCTCAGCAAGACGTCATTTCCCTATCACCGCATGCATGCTGATAAGCATCGTGCAATAAAGATCCCCCCACTTCGGTCGGGATGACGATACGGGGACGCGGCATTCTACTTTGCCACCTTCTGCGTGATGGGTTGAAAACAAATGTGAGGCGAGCGTTTTCCCGTACCGTCATCTCGAGTGTAGCCGAGAGATCTTTCTTGCAGACAGGGAAATGATGTATGTGAGGAAATCCGTAGCACCGCCTCAGCAAGACGTCATTTCCCTATCACCGCATGCATGCTGATAAGCGTCGTGCAATAAAGATCCCTCCACTTTGGTCGGGATGACGATACGGGGGAAATGTCTGACGTCTAATGTCTCTCAGTCATTATAAAAAAGCGGCGCTCATATGCTGACGCGCCGCTCCTTCATTTCGCATTTCTAATTTCTCATTTCTAATTTTTTCCTTGCCATGGCGAGAGCCGCCAGTGTCTTCGCATCGTAGATCTCTCCGCGATCCACCATCTGATAGACCTTGTCGATCGGAAGGCGGATGACATCCAGAAATTCATCCTGATCAAGATGCTGATGAGACTTCACCAGATGGTCAGCGAGGTAGAGATGGATGGTCTCATTGCAGAATCCCGGCGTGGTATAGACATAGCCGAGCTTTTCCATATGCTCCGTCTTGTAGCCGGTCTCTTCCGTAAGCTCTCTGGCTGCACAGGTATCAGGGTCTTCTCCCCCATCGAGCTTGCCGGCCGGGATCTCCAGAAGCGGCTGCTCGACCGCATAGCGGTACTGACGGACGAAGAGGATCTCTCCATCCCCAGTGACAGGGATGATGGCAGATGCCCCCGGATGCAGGACGACTTCTCTTGTGGTCTTGTGACCATGGATCTCTACCTCATCATCAAAGACATGCAGCATCCGCCCTTCGAAGGCAGGCGTGCGATGAATCAGCTTCTCCTTTTCTATGCTCATTTCACACCTGTGCTTCCTACGCCGCCGGTGCGTACACCTTCAGCATGGTCATCGTCCGTGGTGAGGTATTTCGTGAAGATCCCCTGCGCCACGCGATCGCCTTTATTCACATGGAATGGTTCATCCTTCGTATTGTAAACAGCGACCATGAGATGCCCTTCGTTGTCCTCATTATTGTAATAGTCCGCATCGATGATGCCGGTGCTGTTCGCAAGGAAGAGCCCTTTCTTGATCGCCATGCTTGAACGGATGAAAATGGCGAGGTATTCGTCATCTTCCATATACGCCTTCAGTCCGGTCTTGATGAGCGTCACCTGATGCGGCATCAGATCGATGTCTTCCCCGCATTCGATGTCATAGCCGGCACTCTTTTGTGTCTTTCTCTCCGGCAGATGGATGTCTTTCCCCTGCCACGTGGACAGGATCTCAAAGCCTCTTGTTTTTGTCATAGAATGGATTCTCCTTATAGAAATAGGGCTTAGGGTTCGCCCGTGGGGTGTGCCGCCCCTTGATCGGGGATGAAAGCTCGACCCAAATGAGAAATTAGGAATGATGGTGGCGGCTTCGCCGCGAGTATAAATAGCCTTCCCCTCGAGGGGTGCTCCGAAGGGGCGGATAGGGCACTGGCGGTATGAAAGCGAGTAGGGAAATGCGTCTCAAGTGCGCCGTTAACGAAAGTACCCGAGCGCCGCTGACGCGGTCCCCCTTCCCCAAATGTTGAAGGCTACGATACGAGAAAACCGCTTTCCCCATAACGTCAGAGCGAATACACGCATATGTGGAAAAAGAATAACGACGGACAAAGCCTTCCCCGCGTGGGGAAGGTGGCGAGCGTAGCGAGCCGGATAGGGTTCTAGCGG
>CAVBQN010000135.1:0-4064 GCA_963597545.1 Fusicatenibacter saccharivorans | reverse complement strand
ATAAGGTTTCCCGGTCACTCCTATGAGAGCTGCAAGTCCCCCGCGGCAGATGGAACGCGAAAATGAGATGATCGTTATTTCACAGCCCCTTCTTTTTTACTCAAAATTCCGAATGCGTGCCCCGCACGACCTCGATGCCATTCTCCCGGAAAATACCTGCAAGTGCTTCGATTTCCTGGCACAGCACCCGATCTCTCCCATCATGACAGCAGCAGATCCCGAGATGAACCGCATCGGGATGAATTTCCAAAATCCGCTCCACCTTTTCTTGGAGCCCCCTGTCATTTTCCAGGGTATGCCCGCAGCCGCTGCACCGCATGAAAGCCTCGATCTCCAGCGGCTCCTTCCCATAGCGGACAAAGGATCTTGTCCGCTGGTTGAACGCCTGAAAGCAAGCCGCCCCCGTACAGACACGGCTGGCTTTAAGACATGTCAAAATCACGATTCGTTTCATCATTGACCTCCTTCCAATGGCGCGGAATGTACATGATATTCATGCGCCCCGTTTTTTCATCATAATGGATCTCACTATCGACATCATAGAGCGCTTTGATGAAATCCACCGTCAAGAGCTCATGAGGCGTACCAACGCCCACCACTTTCCCCTGCTGTATCGCGATCAGACGATCACAGTACATCGCTGCTATGTTCAGATCATGCACCGCTGCGACCACCGTATGTCCCAGCCCCTTGACGATGTCCATGATCCCCAGCTGGTACTTGATATCGAGATGATTCGTCGGTTCATCGAGGACCAGACATTCCGTCTGCTGCGTGAGCGCCCTTGCGAGGATCACGCGCTGCTGCTCACCCCCGGAGAGCGTCGAAAAATTACGTGCTTCAAAGCCTGAGAGCCCGACGATAGAGAGCGATTCATGCGCCAGACGATAATCCTCCGCATTGTCCCTGTCCATCATCTTCTTGTGCGGCGAGCGCCCCATCAGCACCACATCGAGCACGGAAAAATCAAAATTATAATAATTGTGCTGTGCCACCACCGCCAGCTTCAGTGCCGACTCCCGATATGACATCTCATCTAGGAGCTTTCCGTCAAAGCGGATCGTCCCCTCCGTCGGCTTCTGTACACGATACACGCATTTCAGAAAAGTGCTCTTTCCGCTGCCATTAGGCCCTATGATTCCCAGAAACTCCTTTGGATGAAGGGTAAGGTCGATCCCCTTCAGGATCTCTTTCTTCCCGATGAAATACTTCACCGCTTCTGCCAGGATCTCCATCAGTCACTCCCTCCGAATCCATATGTTTTCTTAATCATCAGATAAATGAAGCTTGGCGCACCGATCATGGAAATCAGGATACCGATCGGAAGCTCCGTATGCGGGATAATCACACGGCAAAGACCATCTGCCACGACGAGGAAGATCGCTCCCACAAGCGCTGCAACAGGAAGCAGCCTCTTATGATCCGGCCCCGTGAACATACGGATGACATGCGGAACGATCAGACCAACAAAGCCGATCATCCCAGCCGAGTACACCGCAAAACCTACGATGAGAGAAGAAATCAGAAGATACCACTGTCGGTACGCGTGAAGATCCGTCCCCATCGTGATCGCTGACTCATCACCAAGAAGCATCAGATTCAGCACACGGCTCTGCGTCCAGAAGAAAAGAATCGAAAGTACGATGATGGGCGCAATGACTGCCAGCTCACCCCACTGCGCTCCCGCCAGGCTCCCCATCATCCAATACGCGATCGTCTGCATCCCTTCCTTATTATTGGCAAAGTATACGATAAAACTGGAAAACGCCCCGCACACGGCTGACAACGCCATGCCCGCGAGCAGCAGCTTCATCGAGTTCGACCGGCCGCCCAGATTCGAAATGAAGAGTACCGCCAGCGAAATCACAAAAGCTCCGATAAAAGCAGCGATACCGACAAAATTCGGCCCCAGTGCTGCCCCGACTCCCAGAAGGATCGCAGAGGTCGCGCCAAGTGACGCACCCGAAGAGATCCCCAGAATGTACGGATCCGCCAGAGGATTCTTCACGATCGCCTGCATGATGACCCCGCAGGACGCAAGCCCTGCTCCGACGAGTGCTGCCAGGACGAGCCGCGGCAGGCGAAGAAGCCATACGATATCATGGACCGGCCCCTGCCCCGTCGCCTCGATTGGCAGTCCGCTCGTGAACTGATCCAGCACCGCCGCGTAGATCTCTTCAAGCGGCAGCTTCACCGTCCCGATGCTGAGCGCCCAGAAAAGCGAGAGCACCAGAAGCACGGCCAAGAGCAGCAGGAACGCGGCAAAGCCGATTTCTTTCAAACCATTTTTCATATCTTATTCCTCCGGGTAGAGCCCTCTCCCGATAATCTGTATCCCATCATAAGTCCGCACGCCTGCGCTGTAGATAGCGTAAAGAGGAAGCGGATAAATGCGCTTCTCCTTCACACAGCGTAAGCCCTGCAGCGCCTGATCCTGATACAGCCGTTCTACGCTCTGATCCATCTGATCATACGCATTTTCGCAGACCACCATAAAGAGCGCATCGGGATCCATCTCGATCAGCTGCTCCTTGCTGATCGTACTCATGCCGACACCGAGGAGCTCCCCGCCCATGGACGTGAGGATATTCCCGGCGAGCGACCGTTCCCCATAGACACGAATATCCTTCCCCAGGTACTCAATGATAAGCCCCCGCGGATGATACGCCATTTTTTGCGCCTTTCCTTCCGCATGCTCGATCTCATCCTGCATCTGAGAGACCAACTCGCGAGCCTTCTCCTCCCGGTCGAAAATCTTCCCGAGATTCAAGATATCCTGATACTCATAGTCGATCGTATGTACTTGGATTTTCGACGAAGACCCGGGAGCTATGTATGTCCCGACACCGCGGCCTTCCCAGAAATCCGTCCCGCGGAGCGTCTTCTTATCGAAAGACGATGCCCAGCCCACGATGAGATCCGGATTCTGCAGCATCACCGTCTCCATGTCCAGATTTTCCATACTCGTATACGGGATCTTCGCATACGTATCGCGATACTCCGGACGGAGATAGCTCCCATCCGGCAGCCCCATCGCTGCCACGATCCGATCCCCCACGCCAAGAGCCAGAAGATTTTCGATAGAGTTTTGCCAGATGCACACCACCCGTTTCGGCGGCTTTTGGAACGTCTCCTCCCGCATCTCTCCGTGACTGTTTAACGTTTCAACGGTGACAGGGTAATGAGCCGAGTCTCCCACCACCGCTTCCGTCCGCGGCGCCC
Organism: Fusicatenibacter saccharivorans; assembly: GCA_963597545.1. GTDB lineage: Bacteria > Bacillota > Negativicutes > Veillonellales > Dialisteraceae > Dialister > Dialister saccharivorans_A. The sequence continues at coordinate 842 of CAVBQN010000135.1, read as the reverse complement.
CCTCCTTCACCATCGGACTGCAGCCCGAGAGAAGGCAACAGGAAAGAAGCGCCGCCGCTATCCATATCTTTTTCATTCTTCCATTTCCTTGATTCGTTCCTTCACAGCGCGGTCGATCAGGACACATACGCCATAAAACCTTTCATGTATATCACCATTCGAAAACCGAAGCACCTTGCATCCATCCTTTTCCAACTTCTCGCTGCGCCATGCATCATAGCTCTTCCCATAGTCAGAGTAATGCTGTGCCCCATCCAGCTCGACGATCAGCCGCGCCCTATGGCAGAAGAAATCACAGATAAAAGCCCCCATCACCCGTTGCCGCCGGAACTTCACCGGATACCTGCGTAGGAAATGATACCAAAGATGAAACTCCTCCTTCGTCATCTGCCGACGCATGGAAGACGCTCGTCCCTTCATCGTCCGGTTCAAAGGTGGTTTCTGCATCATGTGCTCCTTTCAGATCATAGAACCTTCGCCATTGCATGACATTGTTCGGCCCTTCGGGCCATCTCCCCCTTTGGGGTAATGCTATTAAGTTAAGCGGCAGAACATCTTGGCTCCCCATCGGGGGAGCTGCCCGGAGGGCTGAGGGGGCAGCACTACGGTATATCCAGCATTGTTCGATGACCGCTGGCATGCCCCTATTGCCTTCGGCACTTCCCCCAAAGGGGGAAGCAAGACGTTACGTCGCTAACGATTTCCTTAACTTAATAGCATTCCCCCGGAGGGGGAGATGCCGAAAGCAGAGGGGGTGTATTTTCTCGGCCGTTAGGCCGGTTTTACAGTTTTCTAAATGATTACGGTATACCGCTGGCATTTAGAAAACCATACAACCTCGC
>CAVBQN010000134.1:0-4109 GCA_963597545.1 Fusicatenibacter saccharivorans | reverse complement strand
CCCGAAAGGGGCGGATAGGGTGACTATGGCATGAAAGACAGCTGGGATAAGGTTCCCGGTCACTCCTGTGAGAGCTGCAAGTCCCCCGCGGCAGATGGAACGTGAAAATGAGATGACCGTTATTTCACATCGCCTTTTTGCGAGCCTTGCAAGGGAAGAAAGGGCAGCGCGGGCTTCCCTGCGAAGCGGCATAGCAGGAAGGGAAATGGCATGGGGCGGCAAAGAGCCGCATCTTCCCATTGTGGAAAATGGCTGCATGCCCTATACTTACTATGTTGGTGACAGGTGAGGGGGCATCTCCCGCAGCTGTCTCAGAGCCTTTGTGATAGGCCCTTTTCTTTGAGTGCGGATCCCGCATGTCTCGTTTTTATCGCCCGGGAGGCAAATATGCCATTTACTTTGACCTGCCACGTGTGTGGACAGAAGCTCACCCTTTTCGATCTGGATGTGAAGAAAAGGAAGGGGAGCATCCGATGCAATCACTGCGGAGCCAAAATCAATTATGATCTGGACCAGAGAAAGATCCAGCAGTCCGGCTTCTGGGCGGAGCGGGAGCCTGCCTTTGATCCGCGGGCGAGAAACCGCCTCATGAAGCAGATCGAGCGTGAGGAGATGCGCCGGGAAAAGCCGGAGCCGACGGCCGCGGCGTCTGCTCAGCGGCACACCTTCGAAGACAGTCCCTTTGCCCAGAAGGCCGGCTTTGCAAAGTTTGATCTAAAGACCGGGACGATCGTGGGGGGTGCAGCGAAGGCAATAGAGCCTAAGGCGGCGGGAAGCGGCAGGAAAGAGAGCCCCTCCCCGATGGATACAAGCCGGCAGAAATGCACCATCCGTGCGGTAGAGAGCAGCGCGGCAGCTCTGCATGGATCCGAGCCGAAGAGTGAGAAGACCTTCACCGCGCCGCCCCGTGTCGTGACGAGGACTGCGCATCGGAATATGACCCTTGTCCGGCAGGTGCAGAAAGCGCAGGCCGTCAAGCAGCCCGTGAAGATCTCCCGCGTCCGCTCCTTCTGGCAGAAGGTGAAGAGCTTCTTTGCGTTTGGGAAGAAGTGACTAGTGGCTAGTGACTTGTGACTAGGGATTAGTAGCTAGGGATTAGTGGTGCCGAGTGACTAGTCACTAGTCACTGGAATACTACTTTCAGACATCACCCCATACATATTCGCGGCGAAGCCGCCACCACAACCCTGAACCCTGAACCCTGAACCCTGAACCCTGAACCCTGAACCCTGAACCCTGAACTCTGAACCCTGAACCTTGAACCTTTGAACCTTTAATCCCTTAAACCATCCCACCGATTGTGCTATAATATCTCCATTGATCAATGGAGGATACCGCTATGTTTACCTATAAAAGAAGAGTGACCTTTTACGAGACTGACGGCATGAAGGTGGTGCATCATGCGAACTACCTCAAGTATTTTGAGGAGGCGCGGGTGGAGTATCTGCGTGCGGGCGGGCTCGACCTGAATGAGCTGATGGAGGAAGGGATCGTATTTCCGATCGTCGAGGTCAGTGTGAAATACCTGAAGTCTGCCTGCTATGACGATACGCTCCTCATCAGGACATACCTTCGCCGCGTTGATCGCGTGCGGCTGGACTTCGATTATGAGGTCGTGCGCGAATCCACGGGCGAGCTTTTGACGACCGGGCATACGGTCAATACGTACACCCATATGAAGACAGGCCGTATCGCGCGTCTTCCGAAGGAAAAGATCGAAGGCCTTGTGAAGCTCTCAGAAGGAGACAGGATATAATGGATAACAGACCGATCGGCATCATGGACTCGGGCATCGGAGGTCTTACGGTAGCCCGCGTGCTGCATGAGACGTACCCGGAAGAAGGCATCGTATTTCTCGGAGATACGAAGAGAAATCCCTACGGCGAACGCAGCCGGGATGACATTGTGCGATTTTCCTTTGCCATCAAGGATTTTCTGAAGGAGCATCAGGTGAAGATGATCCTGATCGCGTGCAATACGATCTCCTTCAATGTGCCGCCTGCTTTTTTTGACGAAGATATCCCTGTCATCAAGATGAGCATGGAGGTGAAGATGCCGGAGGACGCGAAGCGCTTCGCTGTTTTTGCGACGCCTGCGACGATTGCAACGCATGCGCACAAGGCATATTTTCAGAAAAAATACCCGCAGCTGGATTTCGTGGAGGTCCCCTGCGACGGACTGGCGGCGGCGATCGAAAGAAATGCGGACGAAAATACCCTTTCTGCCCTTGTCAAACAGGCGGCAGAGGAGTATCATGCATTAGATGCAGACACTGCGATCTGGTCCTGCACCCATTATCCGCTGATCGCTGATGTATTCAGGAAGGTGCTGCCGAAGGTACGCTTCCTTGACCCGGCGCTCCCGACCGTGGAGACCGGCATGGATATCCTCCGCGCACATGACGCGCTGGCCGGGGCGATGCAGGAGAAGACCTTCTATTTCACTGAGGGCCTTGAAAATTCCGCGCCGCTCGTGAAGAAACTCTTCGGCGACGTGAAGGTGGAAAAGGGAAGTTTGGAATTGTAAAGGGGGCAAGGTGAGCCTCTGGGTGGGGCGCCCCTTGATTACGATTGAAAGCCTCACTTGAATGAGAATGAGAAATGTGAAATGCGAAATGGTGGTGCGGCGCATAAAAATATAGAAGCGCCGCGGAGGTTTGAAACTAGCGGTTTTCTCGTATCGCAAACCTAATCCCTAGCTACTAATTCCTAGTCACAAGTTACTAGCGACTTGAATACTATTTTCGGGAATCGCCTCATATATACTCGCGGCGAAGCCGCCACCACAACCCTGAACCCTGAACCCCGAACCCGACAACTGATTTATCATTTAGGAGTGTGACAAACATGTTACTGATCACGAAAATTCTGGCAGTCATCATCTTATTGATCTGTCTGGGATTCATTGCCTACTGGGCCATTGCTATCATCAAAGGCGACTGTGTGCTGAAGGTGATGAAGTCCAAGCGGACGCCTTTCCATGTGGAGTCTATGGATATGAAGAGCGTGACGCTCTCCTGCACGCTGCCGATCAAGAACGTCGGCAAGCAGCTCGGCACCATCATGGATGCCTTTGTCCGCGTGTACCTGCCTTTTGAGCAGTACGATGAAGCCGTCGTCACGGCGCACCTCACCGATTTCGATATGCCGCGTCCCGATGACTACTGGCAGGCCTTCATCTTAGATCCGGGCAAGACGAAGAAATTCCTCATCACCCTGGAGATCAAGGGCAAGGGCGACAGCATTCTCCATGACTTGGAGACCTTCCCGGAAATGGGAATGGATGTCATTTATCAGGTCGTCGCGAGAAGCGACTACTACTATGCGAAGTCCCGCATCGTTCTTTCGAAGGAAGAGCTCAGAAATGCGCTCTATGAATATAAAACGGAGGTGAGATAAATGGCAGAATTAGAACTCATACCGATCCACACCCGTATCCTGACCCATCACGACAACATCGTCGATGCCATTCTGGAATACGCCGGCGACAAGATCACCGACCATGACATCGTCTGCAGTGCAGAGTCCGTCGTCGCCATCACACAGAACCGCTACGTCCGTCCGGAAGAGCTGAATGTCTGCTGGCAGGCTCGTCTCATGAACCGCTTCGTCCCGTCCGCAGGCTCCATGGCGAGCATCTACGGCATGCAGGCAGCCATGGATGAAGAAGGGAAATGGAACATGCTCTTCTCCTTCGCCCTCGGCGCTGTCGCAAAGCTCTTCGGCAAGAACGGCGTCTTCTACGCCCGCTGCCGTCAGGCATCTTTGATCGATGATGTCACCGGTACCATGCCGCCTTTCGATAAATGTCTCGTCTATGGTCCGGCGGATACTGACAATGTCTGTGAAAAGATCAAGAAGGCGACCGGCGCCTACGGCGCGGTCATCGCAGATGTCAATGACCTGAAACGCGCTGCCGTCCTCGGAAAGAGCCAGGGCCTTGACCCGAAACAGATCGCCAAGATCCTGATTGATAATCCTTTCGGCAATGACAATCAGAAAACACCGATCGTCATCATCAAGAATTTTACCGATATGATGAAGTGAGAAAAGGAGCTGTGAAGAAATGAATCCTCATTTCTTCACAGCTCCTTTTTACTTTGCTTTCAT
>CAVBQN010000133.1:0-4131 GCA_963597545.1 Fusicatenibacter saccharivorans | reverse complement strand
TATAAAAATCCAAGAATGAAATCTGACAACGATTTAATCAGTGTTTCCCTAGAAAGATCCCTCGGCTACGCTTCCGATGACGATACGGGAAAGGGATACTCTCAAAAGCTTGAAAGCAGGGATTAGGAGTGACTAGTGACTAAAATTTCACTTTCGGACATCGCCCTATTTATACTCCGCGGCGTTTCTGATTTTTACGCGCCGCACCTTCCCCCTTTGAACCCATAGAACCCGCTGAACCTCTTTCGCAAACAATCAAAGGGGGGCACGCCCCGGGCTAACCCTGAATCCCGAACCCGATTTCCACCCAAAGGAGCCAACCCTATGAAAGAACAGATGAAATTCGTCCGCAAATTGCCGGAACCGATCGAAGTGCAGCAGGAGATCCCGCTGCGCGCACCATACAGAAAGCTGAAAGCAGAAAGAGACCAAGCCATCGAGAACATCATGACAGGGAAAGACGACCGACTTCTTCTCATCATCGGCCCCTGCTCGGCAGACAATGAGCCTGCCGTCCTCGACTACTGCACGCGCCTTGCGAAAATCGCTGACGAAGTGAAGGACAAGCTCTTCATCGTGCCAAGAGTCTACACGAATAAGCCGAGAACCATCGGCAAAGGCTACAAAGGCATGCTCCATCAGCCGGATCCCGAGGGCAATGAAAACATGATGGAAGGCATCAAGGCCATCCGCCGCATGCACGTCCATGTCATCGAAGAGACCGGCTTCACCTGCGCTGAAGAGATTCTCTATCCGGAAAACCACCGCTACCTCTCTGATCTTCTCTCCTACGGCGCGATCGGCGCGCGTTCCGTCGAGGACCAGCTTCACCGCATGATCGCCAGCGGCGCCGGTATCCCGGTCGGTATGAAGAACCCGACCTCCGGCGACCTCTCCGTCATGATGAACTCCATCGAAGCCGCACAGAATGAGCAGGACTTCCTCTTCCACGGCTGGGAAGTCCACACCACAGGAAATCCGCTCGCCCATGCCATCCTCCGCGGCTACGTGAACCACTTCGGCACCAGCATGCCGAACTACCACTACGAGAACCTGAAGAAGGTCCTCGACCTGTATGGAGAACGTACCCTCGCCAACCCTGCCATCGTCGTCGACTGCAACCATAACAATTCCGGTAAGAAATACATGGAGCAGATCCGCATCGCCAAAGACGTCATGGCCAGCCGCCGCTACTCCTCTGACGTCGCCGGCATCGTGAAAGGCCTCATGATCGAGAGCTACATCGAAGATGGCAGTCAGAAGATCGGCGAAGGCATCTACGGCAAATCCATCACCGACCCCTGCCTCGGCTGGGAAAAGAGCCGCGCCCTTATCCTCGAACTCGCAGAGCTGGTATAAGGATACAGGCTCGGCGGAACTTGCCCGAAGGAACGATCTTGCGCGTTTGAAACGAGTACTTTTGATAGGCACAGAAGGTCAAAAAGAGCATCGCCCGATGGCAGTGCTCTTTTTTATTTCTGATAAGCAGCAGAATGACTTGCTTCGGCCAATGGCGACAGACAAAGCCCTTCCTCGTGAGAAAGGAAGCGATGCGAGAATACCGCTTTCCCATACCGTCATTTCGAGCGCAAGCGAGAAATCTTTTTCGTTTGCGGTAAGACGGTGTATGCGTGTGAACGGAAACGGGAAGCCTGATACTCCAAGAATGTGGGATACGGTGCTTCATGCAAACGGATCAGCAGAACTGGTGAGGAAGAGGATTGCAACAAAGATCCCTCGGCTACGCTCGGGATGACGATACGAGAGGAGGGATAGTCTTACAAAGGCGCAGGATAGAGTACTTCGCAGAGGCATAACTCTATGTGGTGATGTGAAAGATGATGAGGGGCGACCTTCTCACGCGTGTCATTTCGAGCGCAAGCGAGAAATCTTTTTCGTTTGCGGTCAAGAAGAAACAGGAGGGTATCGGAAAACGGGAAACGCCGTACTCCATACACTCTGGGATCACGGCGTTTCATTCACGAAGGAAAAAGCGAGCGGTAAACGAAAAAAGCACCCTCGGCGGTGCTTGGGAAGCCAACCTCCGCCCCTTCGGGGCACCTCCTTCCATAGGAAGGAGGGAGAGGCGTGTCCCCGCATCGCTTCCCCATACCGTCATTTCGAGCGCAAGCGAGAAATCTTTTTCGTTTGCGGTCAAGAAGAAACGGGAGAGCATCGGAAAATGGGAAACACGGTACTTCATACGCTCTTGGCTCACGGCGTTTCATTCGCGAAGGGAAAAGCGAGCGGTCAACGAAAAGCTCTCTCGGCGGCGTCTATGAGGAGAGGCTTTTTGTGATAGCGATGCTCTTTTCTATTTCCAATTTTCAAGATCCGTAGTATAATAGGCATACGTCATCTCATAAGTACATGATAGAATGACATATAGGAATAATTCTATATCAATGCCAGAAAATGAAGCAAAGGAGTGTAGAAGAATATGGCAATCAAGACAAGAAAAGTAGGAATCATCGGTGCCGGCAATGTCGGCTCTCATCTGGGACTGCAGCTCGCGGTACAGGGGCTGGCGGATGAAGTCGTTTTCTACGACGTGAACAATGACAAGGCGATGGGCGAATCCCTCGACCTGATGGATGCGGTCAGCTACCAGCCGCATCATTTCGAAGCGTATGCAGGTACGATCGATGACATGAAGGATGCAGACATCATGATCAATGCCTCCGGCAAGCCTCGTCTGCCGGGACAGACCCGCCTTGATATGATGGATGGCGGCATCGCGACGACGAAGGAATTCCTGCCGCTCATCGAAAAGTCCGGCTTTGACGGGATCATCATCTCGATCTCCAATCCATGCGATATCATCGCAGAATATATCCAGTACAAGCTGGACTATCCGAAGAATAAGATCATCGGCTCCGGCACGGCACTTGACTCCGCTCGTCTGCAGTACCAGCTGTCTGACCAGCTGAAGATCAACCGCCGCTCGCTCACCGCCTACCTCTTGGGTGAACACGGGGACTCCAGCATGATCCCGTGGAGCCATGTCACGGTCGCCGGCAAGAAGCTGGATGAACTGCTCGCTGAAAAGCCGGAGCTTTACAAGATGGATCCGAAGGATGTCATCTTGGAAAAGGTACACCGTGAAGGCTATGTGGAAAATACGACCAAGGGCTGCACGGAATTCGGTGTCACGTCCGCAACGGCAGAACTGGTCCGCGCGATCTACCACAATGAACACAAGGTGCTGCCGGTCTCTGTATACCTCGATGGCCCGTACGGCATCAAAGACAGCTTCGCTTCTGTACCGGTCAAGATCGGCAAGGATGGCGTAGAAGACATCATCGAGCTGCATCTGACGGATGAAGAAAATGCGGAACTCCAGGCTTCTATCAAAGTCCTGAAGAAACATTTCGAAAGAGCGCTGACGCTGTAAGAGCATGAAAAGGACGTGTGAGAGATCGCATGTCCTTTTTTATAGGAAGGCGAGCGGATGGTGCATAACGCATAAAGGAACAGAGGTGCCGTTTCTAGGAAAGGGATTTTGCCGTATATCCGCACCATGCGCTGCACTCATAGAGCCTGCAGGAACCGTTTCTCTAAATTTTCTTTCCAAACGACCTTGCTATCACTCGTCCTTTATGATAAAATACTTTGGTATGAATAATGCAGACGGGAGGTGAAACCATTGCCACAGATTAAATCCAATTTGAAAAGCATGAGACAGGACGCTGCTAAGAAAGCTGCTAACGCTGCTGTTAAATCCCAGATTCACGGCGCTATCAAGAAGGCTGTCGCTGCTGCTAACTCTGAAAATAAAGACGAAGCTTTTCGTGCTGCTGTAAGCATCATTGACAGCGCTGCTAAAAAAGGCGTGATCCACAAGAATGCTGCTGCTCGTAAAAAATCCCGTCTGAACGCAAACGTAAATGCTGCTATCGCTGCTGAAAAAGCTGCAGAAGCTAAAGAAGCTGCTGCTGAAGCTAGAGAAGAAGCAAAAGAAGCTTACAAGGAAAAGATGGAAGAAAAGGCTTAATTTTCCGAGGAAGAAATCCCATGGTCTTAGGACTGTGGGATTTTTTATTTTGGGTTCTAGGTTTGGGCCGACTTCCCCGCTAGGGTAATGCTATTAAGTTAAGCGGAAGAACGTTCTTGGCTCCCCATCGGGGGAGC
>CAVBQN010000132.1:0-4194 GCA_963597545.1 Fusicatenibacter saccharivorans | reverse complement strand
ACTCATCCCTGCTTTCAAACTTGTGGTGGCGGCTCAGCCGCAAATAGAAAGAGGAACGATACGAGAATGCCACTATTTCTGAACTCGCGGCGCTCCCATATTATTTTGCGCCGCCCCTCGTTGAACCCATTGACCCTTCAGAACCCGTTTGTTTTTCACCACTTACCTGCCAACCGCACTTATCGTTTCGGGAGCGGCGCATCGATCGGGCGGATGGAGACATCGCCTGCGATGACGCGCTCGACCTTTTCACCGGTATCGACAAGGAGACAGCCATCCTTATCGATGTCGACCGCCTTGCCGGTATAGTTTTCCTCGCCCATGATGACGCGGACATCCTGACCTAAGGTGATGGAGAGAGCTTTCCAATCCTCAAGCACCTTGTCAAAGCCCTGTGTCTGTGCGATCTCGTACTCCTTCTCCAGCTCCGCCAGAATGGCAGCAAGGAGATCCTTGCGGGAAACATCAATCCCCTCTGCCAGGAAAGAGGTGGCACTTTCACGGAAGAGCTCCGGGAATTCGCTTTTCTTCATCCCTGTATTGATACCGGCACCGATGATGATGTAGTCGATCTTTTCCATGGAGGCAGACATTTCCGTCAGGATGCCGACCAGCTTCTTGCCGTGATAAAGAATATCATTCGGCCACTTGATACCCGCGTCCTGAAGCCCCAGACGGCGGATCCCACGGCAGACACCCACGGCTGCCATCAGCGTACATTTGGACGCTTCCAGCGGGAAGAATTTCGGACGGAGAATCAGCGTAAACCAGATCCCTTTCGCAAAGGGGCAATAGAAGGAGCGCGTGAGACGTCCGCGACCGCCCGTCTGTTCCTCCGCTACGACGATGGTCCCCTCTTCCGCGCCCTCGCGCGCGATCTTCTTCGCTTCTTCATTCGTCGATGTAGTGCTGGAGAGATAGACCACGTGACGGCCAAAGGTCTCCGTGTGCAGCGCGCTGTCGATTTCCAGCGGTGTCAAAAGATTGGGCGCATAGATCAGTCGATAGCCCTTGCGCGTGCTGGACTCGAAAATATAACCGCGTTCTTTTAAAATATTGATGTGCTTCCAGATGGCCGTCCGCGACACATGCAGATCCCGAGAGATCTGCTCGCCGGAGATAAACTGACCATTGGCTTTGCGGAAATAATCCAGAATTTCGTTTCGCATAGAAATGCCCCCTATACAGGAAATGTTTGGTTTACTATTTTTTCTTATTATAATCAGTTGTAAACCATTGGTCAACTATTTTATAAAGCAAGATTGACATTAGAAACAGGTTCAGGGTTAGCCCTTGGGGCGTCCCGCCCCTTGATTACGTTTGAAAGCCTCTCGCTTGCTCCTAATCCCTAATCCCTAATCCCTAGTTACTAGTCACCAGTCACCAGGAATAAGAAAAGGCTAAGCCATCCCATGATAGCTTAGCCTTTTCTCGTTATTTCGTTTTTCCTTCCATCCGTTTGAATGCTTCCTGCATCTTGATATTCCGGATCACTGTCTGCCCATCCTCGCTCCGAAGGTACGTCAGCGTGGTCTTCGGCACCATGCGGTAAACGGTCTCCCAGTCATCTGCCGCGAGAGCGCGGCGCACCGAAGAGGCAGAAACGATCTGATCGCCTTTCTGCTCTCGGGGAATGACCTTGAGCTCGATCCCGTTTTCAGCGAAGACCTCACGCATCGCCTGATTGTAGGCCAGCGTGGTCTTGTCGGTCGGTTCTTCGCCAACGAAGCGTACGGTGATATTCAGCGCAGGTGCGATGCGGGTAGCAAAGATGGTCGCATCCAGTTTCGTCTGCGCGGCGAGCTCATCCGTGCCTTTGATGAAGTAGGTCGGGAAGGTCGCATTGGAAATGATGAAATCCCCGCCGGAAATGACTTCGACCCCCTTCATGTCCTTCACGCCCTGCTTGATGAGAGTGAATCGGTTCGAGAAGGGGAAGACGCTCCTATCTTCCTGCACGGCAAAGATGATGACTTCATCACAGTTGTTATGCGCGTACTCGACAAGGCTTCTGTGTCCCAAGGTGAAAGGATTGCAGTTCATGACGATCGCACCGCGGTTCTTTCCCTCCCCGCTGCCCAGAAAGGTACGCACGCGCGCGAGATAGTCCTCGAGTGTATCTGTACCTGACTCTAAAAGCGCTGCATACGGCTCAGCGACAGCCACACACTTGAAGCCCATGTGTTCAAAGACCGGTACATTCTTCGGCTTTGTGAATATCTGATTTCCATTGATCCCGCGGCGGTTGGATTCCCCCTGCAGGTTCCTGATGATGCGGTGAGTCAGACCTTTTCGCTGATAATCGCTGCTGATCGCAATATCTCGCATGACGCGCCCGCCGAGCGAACCGGTGCCGATGAGCTTGCCATCATCAAAAAGTCCCATGGTATAGTCAATGATCCCCGTAAAAGTCAGATCAAAGCCTTTCAGGAATTCGACAACTTTTGCTTTTTCTTCAGGATCGGTCAGGAATATTTCACGTTCGGTAATCATATTGAGGTCCTCCTATAGGAAATCGCAGCCATGCCGCACTTACAGAAATGCTGATTTCCTTTCAAAATCAGTGTTTCCATAGAAATAGTCTTTTGTTTCGTGCTCTCATTATAACATATGCATGCGTATATGTATAACTCTTTTAGATAAATTTATCTATTTTAGAGATGATAGATTCGGGGTTAGCCCATGAGCGTGCTGACCCTTGATTCCGTTTGCCAGTTTTCTTAAATGAGCAATTAGAAATGAGAAATGGATGCAGCGGCTTCGCCGCCGCATCCCGTTGAACCCATTTAACCCTGAACCTTGAGCCCCAAGACAAAAAACGGTTACACCGCCAGCTGGCGATGTAACCGTTTCCCTTACTATTTCAATTTCCGATCTTCTTTGCCATCCACTCCATGGCTTCACCAAGGATGTAGAGGGAGCCGCAGATGATGACGACATCGCCATCTTTGGCTTCTTTCTGTGCCGCATCCAGTGCTTTCGTGACAGACGGCTCTGCCGTATGCACGGCTGCGATCTTCTGCTCATCGATCATGGCAGCGATCTCTTCCGGCTTTCTGGTGCGCGGTGTCGGTGCTTCCGTCAGGAATACACGGTCACCCTTGCGGATGAGGAGCTGGATGACGGTCTCCGTATCCTTGTCCTGAAGAGAAGTGAAGACGAGGACGCGGCGCTTGTCCGGGTACTGTTCCTCGATCGCTTCCTTCAGTGCTTCAGCGCCCGCCGGATTGTGTGCGCCGTCCATGACGAACGGGATACCGCCCAGATCATGGATCTCAAAACGGCCCTTCCACTGGGCACGTGCAAGACCTTCACGCAGGTCATTCTCATTGACTCTCTCATCCTGCTTCATGATGAGCGTGAGCGCCATGGTCGCGACAGCCGCATTGACTGCCTGATGCGCGCCGACGAAAGGCACGAAGAGGAGACAGTTTTCGAGTTCCTTGGGCATGTCCTTGCGCTTGACGACGACGACCTGTCCGTGGCCGTACTTGCTGCGGGTATCGATCTCAAAATCTCTTCCGTAGAAATACAGGCGCGCTTTCTTATCATGCGCTTCTTTTTTCAGCTGTTTCAGCGGCACATGCTGGGCTGCTGTGACGACAGGAATGCCCTCTTTGATGATGCCAGCCTTCTGATGCGCGATTTCTTCCAGATTCTTGCCGAGGTATTTCTCGTGGTCCATCGCTACATTCGTGATGACGGAAACGACCGGGATGATGACATTCGTAGAGTCGTAGAGCCCGCCCATACCGACCTCCATGACAGCGTAGTCGACCTTCTGTTCTTTGAAATACCAGAACGCCATAGCCGTCAGGAGTTCAAATTCAGTCGGAGCTTCGACACCGTCAGCGATGGCTTTTTCCGCCGCCTCGCGGACGACGGTCGCAGCCTTCGCGAAGTCTTCCTTCGAAATATCATGGCCTGCGATGTGGATGCGTTCGGTATAGTCGATGAGGTGCGGGGAAATGTAGCGGCCGACTTTGAGAGTCGCATTTTCCAGCACGCTGGTGATCATGGCCACCACGCTTCCCTTGCCGTTCGTACCGGTGACATGGATGACTTTGTAAGCCTTTTCCGGATGATCCAGACGTTCAAGGATGGCTTCGATGCGTTCGAGGCCCGGCTTGATCCCGAAGGATGCCGCCGCTTCCAGATAGGCGATAGATTCTTCGTAATTCATGATTTCTCCTT
>CAVBQN010000131.1:0-4284 GCA_963597545.1 Fusicatenibacter saccharivorans | reverse complement strand
ATTTATAAGAGAGAAGGATATATATGAAAAAGGATGTCAAATGTTTGCTCTCAGCACTCGTTTTTACCGGAATTTCATGGGGGGGGTACGGAATAGCGTCTGCTACCGGTGATGCGGTCTATGAGTTGAACCCGGTGGTCGTGACCGCGAATCGATATGTTAAAGAAGATGTCGAGGTAGCGGCAAGCACGCAGACATATACGGCAAAGCAGATCGAGCAGACTGGCGCAGATAATATGAGTACGGCGCTGCAGTACTTGGACGGCGTGGTTACTTCCGGTAATGGTCCCAATGGCGCTGCTGTTTCTTCGATGACAAGCAAAGCTGTTATCCGCGGCGTAGAAAATGGTACGGTCGTCATGGTGAATGGCACCCCGATCAATTGGCGAAATCTCTATAATTTGGAAAATATTCCAACCAGTGCTGTTGAAAAAGTCGAAATTGTTCGTGGCGGCGGTGCGGTTCTTTACGGAAGTCAGGCAACCGGCGGCGTTATCAATATTATCACGAAAAAGGTCTTGCCAAATGAGGTACAGGCAGGTTGGGGTAACTACGGAAGACAGGATTACAGGGTGTCTGCCAACGCGGGGAAGGCATCCATCGCCTATAGCTACAACAAATGGGGAAATACGGGGATAGCTTCTGACTATGACACCTCTTTTACAGATGTTAATAAAAAGAAAGTAACGACTCACATGCAGCAGACATTCAGGGGTTCAGAAAAAAATGATCTGATGCTCACCTATAAGTTTAATGATAAAGCAGATTTCCTCTATAATCACAATGAGGCAACCAATCGCTGGTCTTATGGTTATGCAGGCATTACTACAGCTGGATTCACGGATTTGAATGGGAAAGCTCGCTACCAGAGAGATTATAAACGAGAGAAGGATTTTGCACAGTTCAATTTCCACGATCTCAATGGAATCAGTGGGCATGTTTTCTATAATTACAATACATTGGAAACGAATGGTATTGATTTCTATAAAGCTAATGGCAGTAAATATCCCAAACCTTCCATGAGTGCATCTAAAGAAAAGAATAAGACATTCGGGTATGATGTGCAGAAGGTTTGGGATCAGGATAAAAAACAAACTTTCCTTTTAGGAACATCATTAGTACGCGAAACCTATGAAAGTAAGGAAATCGATACCGGCCGCAATATTCTTGCCGCCTTCGGGTCATGGGACAGGAAGCTGACGGATAAGGATAATTTAACGATTGGTGCTCGCTGTACCTGGACTTTTGGTGGAGGAATGACTTTCCACAATTTCAGTGGACAGGCCCAGTATCTGCATAAGTTGAATGATACGCAGAGCTTGTACATCAGTGCAGGACAATCTTTTGTCCTTCCGACGCTGAGTCAGATGTATTCCCGTGCTGGAATTACATCCACCAATTTAGTCATCGGAAATCCAGAATTGAAGCCTCAAAAAGGGACACATTATGAAGCTGGGTGGAAGATGGAAACCGAAAGCCGTCAGTATAAACTGGCTCTGTTTACCGAAAAAATTGATGACAATATTTCATTCTCTAAAATTACTTCCGGTGCATTAAAGGATCACTGGTATGCCATCAATGAAGATTTCAAAAATAAAGGGGTAGAAGCTAGTGTTCGTGGCACCGGCTCGAATGGTTTGGGCTGGAATGTAGGCGTTACTTTCCAGGATCCACAGGCAAAGCAGACCACACAGAAAAAATCTGCGAAAACCTATTGGGATCGGCATTATGGACGCTTCCTGCTGAATGGTGGGGTGTCTTATGAAAAAGATAAATGGTCGACTGCATTGAATTTCACTTATCTGGCGGATCGTGTCAAGTGTCCGACCTCTGAGCCTTCGGTGGAGATTAAACCATATCTCTTGACCTCATTTACAGCCAAATATTCGCCGAATGATAGAAGTGACATCCTTCTTACTGTAGATAATGTGCTGAATAGACAAGATATTACATCTCATACATCAAGTGACTATTTCTCGACGCCAAGGAATTTCCTGCTCTCTTATAGATATAAATTCTAATCTTATGAAAAGCGGCTGACAGCCAAAGGCTGCCGCCGCTTTTTCTTGAATGCTTTTTGTTCTAAAAAACGGCAGGCTCACCATGCTGAAAAAACTTTTCTCTCTCCTTCCCGCCTGCTCGGTCACGCCAGTGCCCCAAAGAGAGATGCGCACCATCACGGATGACAGCGGTCGGGTGATTTCCGCGCCCACGCATCCCATGCGCATCGTTTCGCTCACGTACGGGACGGATGAGATATTGACGTCGCTTCTTTCCCCTGGGCGCATTGTCGCCTACTCGAAGTATGCGGGAGATGGCGGGATCAGCTTCCTCACCAAGGACGAGGTCAGCCGGGTCGGGCAGACGGTCGATATGGAGCCGGAGCATATTTTGGCGCTTGCGCCGGATCTGGTGATCGCTTCGACGTCCACGCCCATGCAGACGGTCGAAGTACTCACACGTTCTGGTGTCCCTGTCTATGTTTCGGGCATCCCGACGACGGTGGAGGAAATGAAGGAGAAGGTGCGCGGCGTCGCGAAAGCAGTCCACGAAGAGGAGAAGGGGGAGGCGATGGTTTCGGATATGGATTCGCGGCTCGCCTCTTTGGAAGAAAAGCTATCGCAGATACCACCGGAGAAGGAACGGGTGGCTCTCGGCATGTCTTTCCGCGGGATTCTAGGGAAGAAGGGGACGCTTTTCTCGGATGTCCTGCGTCTCGCGCATGTGAAGGATGGGGCAGCGGTGTATGAGGTGCCAAAGGGGGCAGATGCGTATCTTTCTTTGGAAATCCTTCCAAAGATCAATCCGGATGTGATTCTCCTTCCCACCTGGCGGGTGAAGGCGGGGGATGATACGAAGGCCTTCGAGGAAGGACTTCTGTCAAATCCTGCACTTCGCGAGGTGACGGCGGTCAAAGAGAGGCGTCTCGTGCCATTTTCGGAGAAGTACAAGTACGTCATGAGCCAGCATGTCGTGGACGCAGTGGAAGCGGCGGCGCGGGCGGTATATCCGGAAGTGTTTGTGACTGGTGACTAGTGGCTGGGGACTCGGGACGAATAGAAAGAAATTCGAGCTGCGCCGCGCCGTAATATCCGCGAGGCGGATGCGAGCAGGGAAAGCGGGGGCGCTTCTAACAAACGCGCAGGCCAACCCTGCCTCGCTACGCTCGTCTGCCCCTTCCAGAGGAAGGGGCGAGTGGAAGTCCATGGCTAACAGTCAACCAACAACAATCAACGAATAGCTTCTCTATTTCACAAGGAGACTCACCTATGAGACCCAAAATCATTTATATGACGAATATTGATCGTCGCTATTTCATGATGCGCCGTGCGCTTTCCGAATTGATCACGGAAGGCGAGATGCAGGACTCTTGTGCGGTACTGAAGACGGAGGATGGCTCGGTGTGGAGTGCGTCGTGGGAGGAGAAACTTCGCGGGAGCGCACTGGTCATGATCCGTTTCATGGGGAATACGATCCGCACGAAGTTCTGGACGGCGTGTATGCATTTTCTTTCGCGGGAAGGGATCCCGTACTACATGGATGCGGCGGGCTCGGCGGAGGAGGAATGTGTAGAGCATGTCGCGGCGAAGGATATAGAGGCTTTGAAGGCGTACTCATTCTATGGGGGGCTGACGAATTACAAGAATCTCTGGCTCTATGTGCGGGCGCTTTTTGATAAGGGGATGCCTGCTGCAGAGCCGCCGTCGCCGATTTGCTGGGCGGGGATTTACCACCCGGGGATGAAAGAAATGTTCATGACGGATCTTTCGCGCTATGAGGCGGAATTCCTGCAGGCGGGGCGTCCGACGGTGGGGCTGCTTTTCTACCGCGATGAGTGGATCTGGGATGACCTGCACTACCAGAAGGCATTCATTGAAGAGGCGGAGCGGCAGGGGCTGAATGTGATCGCAGTCTTCACGAATGGCTTGCCGGATCCGAAGCTGGGGATGCCGACGATTCACGAGGTGTTTGAGAAGTATTTCATGAAGGATGGGAAGCCCGTCGTCGATGTCATCGTGAATGTGATGAAGTTTTCCTTCACGACGTCGGGGTCGATTTCCATCAAGGCGCTGGAAGAGATGGGGGTCCCGGTGCTCGAGGCCTACTCTTTGATCGCGCCGAAGGCGGAGTGGGAGGCATCGCCCGAGGGAATGAATGCGATGGAGATATCCATCTCTGTCACGATGCCGGAGTTTGATGGGGTCATCCACGGGATGCCGATCGCCGCGAAGCATGTGAAGGAGGATGGGGAGGTGGAGTACCTGCCCATCCCCGAGCGTATGC
>CAVBQN010000130.1:0-4372 GCA_963597545.1 Fusicatenibacter saccharivorans | reverse complement strand
AACCCTGAACCAAATGAAAGCAAAGTAAAAAGGGGCTGTGAAGAAATGAGGATTTATTTCTTCACAGCCCCTTTTTATTTTGATGAAATGGGAATCCCATCCCTTGTCAGGCGAACATGAAGAGGAATCCGGTCATGATGCCGGCGATGAGAGTGAGGGACGGGTAGATGTGTTCATAGTTTTCACGGGAGAAGACGGAGTGGTGCGTATGGACGAGCGTCTTTCCGTGCGCCTTGTGATGGACACTCTCCGGCGTCATTTCAGATAGACGGAGAGAGAGCGCGCGCATGAAAGCTCGGGTCTCTTCCATGAGATGACGGAGCAGGGAAGGATTTGGGACGAAGTGGATCTCCTTGGCCATCGCCAAAAGAGAGCTTTCGATGGAAGCGGTGAGGCGCGCTTCGCGATCCCCTGTGACGCAGGCTTTTTCAATGGCAGCGTAGCGCTGGAACATCGTTTCCACATGCGCTTTCGTCAGCTTTTCTACATAGCAGCCAAGAAGCAGGTAGGACCCGTTCAGATCATGCTCGAGGGCGAGCATTTTGAGCGCAGAGGGCAGGGAAGACAGCGTGCTGGAAAGGCCTTTCAGGATCGCATCAGTGCAGCCGAAGCCGCTCTTGTGGTGACGGATCATGCAGCGGGCAATGTAGAGACGGTACAGGGTATACTCAAAGGAGAGAGACTGTAGTGCATCCTGTTCTGCCAGAGACAATTCTTTCTGGCCTGCAAGGACGGCGCGCTCGATATCATTCACCAGCGAGCCGGTGGAAGTTTTACTGTATGTTTTCATCGCATAGTCTAAAAGCCGTGAGCCTTCATATTCCAAGTAGTCCAGATTGTTCATGGCGGATCCTCCCTCATCACAACAGGGAATGCTTTGCATGATTTCATTATAGAAGAACCTATAAATGATAGCCAATTAAAAATATTTATGATGATTTACAGTCTATCCTTTGCATCTTACTGGCGATAAGCTGCATCTTACAGAGGGGAATGGAGGACTTTCCCGTCATTTTGTCGCCATGGTACTTGCTTTTCCCCGGTGCCTCTAGCCAAAATCTTTGCCATCCTGTACTATAAAGAGAAATGCAGGAGGGACTATGACACCGAAAAGAATCTCAATCACCATGAAAATACAGATGACCAGAGACGGCCGCCTCTCCGCGGCGATAGAAGAAGACCGCCGGCGTGAAGTGATCACCTCATACTCACAGCTGCTCTGCGGCGCCTTTGACATCGCGGGCGAGCATGAAGCAGAAGTCGTGGAGACGATGGCGCGGCTCGCGACCGGACACACCAAGGATGAGCTAAAGAAAATGGCAGAGGATGCCTGCCATGGCGAATCATCAGTATGACCCCCGATCACTAAGGAGACGATTATGGAAATATTTACGATCAAAAAATCGGAGGAGGGCAAGCGCTTAGACCAGTTCCTGATGGAGAAGAAGCACTGGCCGCGCGCTTTTTTCATGAAAGCCCTTCGCACGAAGAAGATCAAAGTGAATGGACGAAAGGAGGCGGCGGCCTTCCGTCTCTCTGCCGGCGACGAAGTCCGCTCCTTCGTGCTGGAGAAGCGCGATGCGGTGTGCCCCGTCCGCATTCTTTACGAGGATGAAAACCTTCTTGTCGTCTACAAGCCTGCCGGCATCTTGACGCTTGACATCACGGGGAAGGAAAAGGATACCATGCTCTCGCGCGTCTCTGCGGCCCTCCTGCAGAAGGGCGGCGTGGCGGCCTATCCCGTGCATCGCATCGATTTCAATACCGAGGGGCTCCTCCTTTTTGCAAAGACAGAAGAGATCCGTGACCTCCTCGGCCGTCTCATCCGTGATCGCAAGATCAGCAAGTCCTATCTGGCCATCGTCCTTGGAAAGATCGAGCCGGGACACGGGACGCTCACCCATCAGATCTTCAAGGATGCGAAAAAGAATCAGGTCTTCGTCACGGACGAACCTGTGAAGGGATCGAAGACGGCCATCACCGAGTACGAACGTCTCGCGTACAGGAGCGGTCTTTCGCTCGTGAAGTGCCACCTCATCACCGGCCGTACCCATCAGATCCGCAGCCAGATGGCGCATGTCGGGCATCCGCTTTTGGGCGATGACAAGTACGGCGTGAAGACGACGAACCGCAGCTACAAGGAAAAACGCCAGCTTCTCTGCTCGGCGGAGATCTCCTGCGACTTCGGGAAAGAGGCAGGGCCCCTCTCCTACCTCGCCGGCACCCGGTGGAGCGTGGGGGACGTGGGATTTGTGAAGAAATACTTCGGGGGACGGTGACGGTCATTTCTTTCCAATTGCCTTTTACGGCACACTTTAAAATAAATATATGGTAACGCACAAGACGGATGAATTGTGGATGGATTCATCCGCTTTTTTCATGCTATGATACAAGCAGAACGGAATGTATCTTATCCGCATGAACGTATCATAGCAGGATGCCTGTGCGATAATACAAAGAGTGTATGGTAAAGGACAGAGAGGTGGAGATCATGGAAAAATTATATGAAGCATTCCTGGATAACTGGGAAAAACATGCACCGGATTTTTTACTCTTCTTATGGGGGTCAGGGATCTTCAAGCTCCCTGGCAGCGGAAACGAGCCTTTCGGCATGGAGTAAGCAAAAAGCCCGATGAAAGACAGGGGATCTTTCATCGGGCTTTTTATTGTGCAGGCCTTTTGCCATACCGTTTCCCTAAAAAAGGCGAGAACTGGATCGCCTTGGGAAATCAAAATGAGTTGAGAGTTGAGAGTTTAGAAAAGGAGTTTGGGGCGATCCAGCTCTCTGTATATAGGATACCAAATGGATAGGACAGATGATGTCATTGCGGGGATTTTTCTGAAAATTATTTCAAAAAAGTTTGGAAAAGGAGCCAAGGGACAGGTCCGGCGGGGGTGGTGCGGCGTTTTTTCTACGGCTTTAGTCTCTCACCTTCACATACTCCTCCCCGTCCTCTTCGATGACGGCTTTCCCGCCTGTGAGGTCTGTCAGGAATTTGAGATGCGTCTTCGCTTCTTCGGGAAGGGTGAGGAAGGTCACCTGCACCTCGGCTGCGAAGGCACGGTCCAGGACGCGGATGTCCTTGTCTTTGATGTAATTTTCAAAGCCGCCGACCGCGGTGTAGGGGAGGGTCACGGTATAGCGGGCATACGGCGTATAGGTGACGATGGGCGCCGCCTTCACGGCATCGGAGAGCGCGCCGCTGTAGGCCCTTGTGAGGCCGCCCGCACCGAGCTTGATGCCGCCGAAGTAGCGGGTGACGACCGCGAGTACATTCGTGAGCTTTCGCATCTGGAGCACATGGAGCATGGGGTGTCCCGCCGTGCCCTGCGGCTCGCCGTCATCGCCCGATTTCTCAAGGATGCGCTCCGCATTGATGCGCCATGCGTAGCAGTTGTGCGTGGCGTCCTTGTATTTCTTTCTGAAATCAGCGAGTGCCTGCTGTGCTTCTTCTTCTGAGCTGACAGGCAGGATGTGCGTGATAAAGATCGATTTCTTGATTTCTATGTCCTGCCGATAGAGCTCGGCCGGCGCAGTGTAAGGGATAAGCATGATGGGTCCTCGTAGGTGTAAATGGTCAGGGATGGGATCGGAGATCAAAATGATACTGGGTCTATTGTACCAAAAAACGACCCGGGCACCAAATGCTTCACAAAAAAACGATAGCAGAGAGCTATCGTTGAAAGGGTTCAGGGTTCAAGGTTCAGGTTCAAGGTTCAAGGTTCAACGGGTTCAGGTGGCGACTTCGCCGCATTTTAGATGACGGTATTCCCGTATCGTCAGCTTTCCCCTCGAGGGGAAGGTGCCCCGAAGGGGCGGATAGGGTACTGGCGGGATGAAAGACAGATGAAAAAAGCAGAGAGGTGCACGGCATATGTGGGGAAAGCGTGAGTCCCTCACGAATGACAAAGATTTCTCGCTTCGCTTGAAATGACGATATGGGGGAGGAGACCTTGCGAAGGTTCAGCGTTTTTACATGACTGTTACTGCTGTGTAGCCCCTTGAAGAAGGGGCGCGCCGAAGGCGGAGGATAGATCTGCCCCGAAGGGGCAGCCTTCTACGTGATGGAATGAAAGAAAATGTGAGATCGTCCGTTCTCTCGTTTCGTCATCCCGAGCGGAGCCGAGGGTCTTTTACGTCGTAGCGGTACTCTGTACTTATGAGGTAATGATAAAATCGCGTGGGTGCTTCGTCTGCTCCTCATCTGACGCTCGTCGCTTGACCGTTGTGCAAGGAAGATTTCTTGCTTTGCTCGCAATGACGATACGGGAGTCTGATGTCTCCTAGTCTCCTAGTCTCCTAGTCTCCTAGTCTCCTAGTCTCTTAGTCTCTTAGTCTCTTAGTCTCTTAGTCTCTTAGTCTCTTAGTCTC
>CAVBQN010000129.1:0-4436 GCA_963597545.1 Fusicatenibacter saccharivorans | reverse complement strand
CTATCCGGCTCGCTCCGCTCGCCACCTTCCCCACGCGGGGAAGGCTTTGTTTCGGAGATAGCGCTTCCCCCATCCAACCTCCGCCCCTTCGGGGCACCTCCTTCCATAGGAAGGAGGGAGTGTCCACGCGAGCCCCTTCCCTTGGAAGGGGCTGACGAGCGCAGCGAGGCGGGGTTGGCTTCCTTTTTGGGCGGTGAAGCCGCCTCCTCTTTGCCTTCCTCCCTTGGGGAAGGCTTTGCGTCTTCGGTATTTTTTCAGGTAGGGATGACGCTACAGGCAAAGCTATACTAATCCAAGCCCCTATTTCACCAGCGCATGTTCGAGGACTTCATCGACGTTTTTGACGCAGACGAAGTGGAGCTGATCGCGGACGGATTTGGGAATCTCATCGAGGTCACGTTTGTTCTTTTCCGGGAGGAGGATCTGCTTGATCCCGAACTGGCTGGCAGCAAGCACCTTCTCTTTGAGCCCGCCGATAGGGAGGACTTCGCCGGTGAGGGTGATCTCTCCGGTCATGGCGGTATCGCCTCTGACTTTGCGTCCGGTGTAGGCACTGGCGAGTGCGGTGGCCATGGTGATACCGGCGGATGGGCCGTCCTTCGGTACGGCGCCTTCCGGAAGGTGGATGTGGGTGTCGAGTGTCTCATAGAAGTCTTCGGCGAGCCCGAGTGCTTTGGCGCGGCTTCGGATGTAGGTATAGGCGGTCTCGGCAGATTCTTTCATGACGTCACCGAGCTGTCCGGTCAAGATGAGGTGACCCTTGCCTTTGATGGTGACGGCTTCGGTGTCGAGGACTTCACCGCCGACGGCGGTCCATGCGAGACCGTTCACGCGGCCGACCATATCGCTGTGTTCTTCGGACATGGGCATGTATTTCACGGGGCCAAGATATTTTTCTAGGGTCTTGGCGGTCAGTGTCGGCAGACTGTCATCGGCAAGAACGATTTTTTTACCGACTTTGCGGCAGAGAGCGCCGATGGTGCGTTCCAGATTGCGGACGCCGGCTTCTCTGGTGTAGCTCCGGATGACGCGGCGGAGAAGGGCCGGAGTGAAATTGATGTCTTTCGCTTTGAGGCCGTTTCTTTCTCTCTGGCGGGGTACGAGGTATTTCTTTGCGATCTCCAGCTTTTCTTCTTCGGTGTAGCCGGAGAGCTCGATGAGTTCCATGCGGTCTAAGAGAGCCGGCGGAATGGTGGCGACGGAGTTCGCTGTCGCGAGGAAGAAGACTTTCGAGAAGTCGAAAGGAATGTCGATGTAGTTGTCGTGGAAGGCTTTGTTCTGCTCGGGATCGAGAGCTTCTAAGAGGGCCGAGGCAGGGTCGCCGCGGAAGTCAGAGGAGACTTTGTCGATCTCGTCGAGGAGAATGAGCGGATTCTTCGTCTGTGCCTGGTTGATGGCTTCGATGAATCGTCCGGGCATCGCTGCGATGTAGGTGCGGCGATGTCCGCGGATCTCCGCTTCATCATGGACGCCGCCTAAGGCGATGCGGGCAAATTTCCTGCCCATGGAGCGTGCGATGGACTGTGCGAGTGATGTCTTGCCGACACCTGGCGGCCCTACAAAGCAGATGATCGGTGCTTTGGCATCGGGAGCGAGTACACGGACGGCGAGGTATTCGAGGATGCGTTCTTTGATCTTGGTCAGGCCGTAATGGTCTTCATCAAGGATCTCCTTCGCATGCGAAAGGTCGAGGATGTCTTCGCTTTCCTTGCCCCATGGCAGGTCAAAGACCCAGTCCAGATAGTTCCTGGCGACGGCAGTCTCCGCCATCATCGGCGACATCGAGGCGAGGTGGTCGATCTCCTTCTCGAGCTTTCCCTTCTCTTCTTCGGGGATGGCAGAGGCTTTCAGCTTCTCACGGTATTCTTCCGCTTCCTTCTGCTGACTTACGGTGTCGCCCAAGCGGTCCTGGATGGTCTTCACTTTCGTGCGCAGGAAGTAGTCCTGCTGCTCCTTGTCCATCCGCTTTCTGACTTCCTGATTGATGTCGCTTTCCAGCTCTCCGATGGCGACTTCACGATCCACACACTCGCTGACGATCTTCAGTCGTTCGATGACGTCTAATGTCTCTAAGATCTCCTGCCGCTTCTTCGGCGCCAGCAGGAGCTGCGAGGAGATGAAATCAGCGGTCTCACCGGGATCATCGATCTGTTTCAGCTGGTTCATCTGGTCTTCCGGCATCCCCTTGCCTGTATTTCTCATCCATTCAAAGAAATTCTTGATGAGCAGACGGCGATACGCCTCGGCCTTGAGGGGATCTTCAGTGTATTCCTCTGCATCGTCTACTTCTGCAGAGATGCAGGTCTCTTTCATCTCCGCATGCGCCACATGCACACGGGAGACGCCTTCCACCAGAATGCGAACGAGACCGCCGGGCAGCTGAAGCATCTGGTTCACTTTCACCACCGTGCCGTATTCGTACAGGTTCGAAAGGTCGATGTCTTCTTTCTTCCCATCCTTCTGCATCACGCAGACAAGGTAGCGGTCACGGCGCATCGCAAGACGTACGGCAGCGACGGATGCATCACGGCCAATGTCGACACTGACCGTCATTTTCGGATAAATAGCAATATCTCTCATTGCTGCGAGCGGCAGAGTGAGAGCTGTATTTTTCTGTGTAGCTTCGTTCATATATGATTCCTCCATAATACATTTTATTATATCATGGATAGATGGAAATTTGTGAATGAGAAATGGATACCGCGCCCCGTCTCCCGCGGGGAAGGGGGATCTCGCAGCGGTGGATAGGGTGCTCTCGCAAACGGCGTACTTGAGACAATCTTTCCCACTTGTCTTTCATACCGCTTCCCCATCCAACCTCCGCCCCTTCGGGGCACCTCCTTCCATAGAAAGGAGGGAATGACCACGCGAGCCCCTTCCATTGGAAGGGGCTACCGAGCGCAGCGAGGCGGGGTTGGCTTCCTTTTTTTGCGGCGAAGCCGCCTCCTCTTTGCTTTCCCCATGGGGAAAGCTGTGTTCTCCTTGTGCCATCATCCACAACCAGCATTGCCCTTACGAGGGCAAGCCAAAGAGGCGCAGGGAGCATCCTGCGCCTCTTTGATCGGCATGCATTTCCCGGCGGAAATCCGCTGCATTTATTTTCTAATGTCCTTCCGCATTGCCGCCGAGGGCAAGACCGCCCTGCCAGAGGTATTCCTCTTTGCGGATGTAGCCTTTGACCGGCCTGCTATCGAGGAAAGCACGGATATTGAGGAGTGAATTTCGGATCGCTTCTTCATTGCAGCGGCTGTTCATCTCTGCATTGTGCGCGCTGCCGATCACATTCGGATAGCGGAGGATCGGGTCGCCGTCTTTCGGATACCGGTCATGCTCGCCCCACCAGACATCCATCGCGACGTGGAAATCCGGATGATCTCTGACATGGTCGAGCAGTGCCTCATGGTCGATCAGACCCGCACGGGACACGTCGACGATCATGGCGTCCTTCTTCATCAGGGATAAACGGCGCGCATCGATGAGACGGTCCGTCTCCTTTGAGTGAGGGAGCGCGAGCACCAGCACATCTGCCGCAGCGAGCGCGTGATCGAAGTCCTTCATCGTATAGGCCGCCTGAAGCAAGGGCGATTGCGGCTGATGCCTAGACACCGCTTCGAGGCGACAGCCGAAGGGATGGAGGGCGCGAGCCACAGCTTCCCCGATCCCGCCAAAGCCCGCGATCAGCACGTTCTGCTCGGCGAGGCTCTTCTGGTGGTAGCCAAGGATATGAAATTCGCCCTGCTGCAAGTCACGGATCTGCTCTCTCAGGCAGCGGTTCAGCGCGATGATCATCCCCACCGTCGACTCCGCGATGCCGCGCGCCCAGCCGCCGGCATTGCAGTAGAGCTTCATGTCTGAAGGAAGTTCTGCCATAGACAGATGGTCGACACCCGTCCGCGTCGTCTGTACCATACGCGGGTGCCCCAGCAGCTGCTGCTCTTCTTTGGTGAGGTCACCAACGATATTGTGCGTGAGTACGACATCGGCGGTGCGGATGGCATGAAGCCGCTCCTCTTCTCCCATTTCTTCCAACCAAAGAATCTGGCAGTCCGGAAAGAGCGCTTCGGCTTCTTTCTGGAAATCCTTCTTGATCGGCGCGGAAATAGCTATACGCATAGATTTTTCTCCTTTATATCTGAAAATGGGTTCGAGGGATAGCTCATAGGGCGTGCTGTCCCTGAATGACCAATGAACGCTCTGCTCGAATAAGGCAGGGGAATGAAGGTGGCGGCTTCGCCGCGAATATATAGGGGCGCGATGCCTGAAGGCCTTATGAGCTGATGCGATCCTCGTATCGTCAGCCTTCCCTAGGGGAAGGGTTTGTGTCGAAAATAGCGGTGGATAGTGTGCTTTCGCAAACGACGTACTTGAGACGATCTCCCCGCTCTTTTTCATACCGCTAGAACCCTATCCGGCTCGCTCCGCTCGCCACCTTCCCC
>CAVBQN010000128.1:0-4452 GCA_963597545.1 Fusicatenibacter saccharivorans | reverse complement strand
ATGTCAGCGACGGCAGCAAGGGGACGCTGCGCTTCACGGTTGCCAATTCCAGAGCCGCTGTCTTCATCAAGGAATGTCTCGAGCCCTTCCATCGCCTCTTCCCTCTCATCAATTATGAGATCCACGAAGGCGGCATCACGGAGCAGTCGCAGCAGCTTCTCTCCGGCATCGCAGAGCTCGGGATCCTTTCCGTCCCGCCCATTCATCAGAATAACTTTGACGTCCTTTTCCGACGCAAGGAAAAAATCGTCTGCGTGACTGCGGAGGATTCCCATTTCCTGAAAGGGATCGCAGCGCCGACGCTCGAAGATCTCTCCGACTGCCCACTCTGTCTTTCCACCGGGTGTCATCTCATGATGTCGAAGATTTTCGCAGAAAAATCCATTCGTCCGCAGATCCTATCCATCTGCACCACGCGTACCACTGCACTCCGCTGGGCAGAGGATGACTGCGGCGTCAGCATCGTCCCGATGGAGCCACGCGAAAAGCTGGCTGATGGGCTTATCGCGAAGGCCATCACAGGTGTCAATACAGACCTCTACAAGACCGTCGTCCGCGTCAAAGGCCGCCCCCTCTCTGTCGTCTCGAAAAAGTTCCTGCAGTTCTACAGCGATGTCCGTGATTCGGAACGCATGATCAAGATCAAAGATCTGTGAGGGAGATAGTGACTAGTGGCTAGTGGCTAGTGGCTAGTGGCTGGGGACTAGGGATTAGGGACTGGTGACTGGTGACTGGTGAATTGGTGGTGCGGCGCATAAAACATAAAAACGCTGCGAATTTTGATTGCGCTTCGAGCCGTCTTCTGCGTACGCGTTGTCTGGAAATCTTCCTTGCAGAATAACTGCGCTATTTCAATCACCGCTTGCTTCTAATCCCTAATCCCTAGCTACTCATCCCTCCTTTTAAACTTCGGGACTAGGAACCAAAAGCAGAAAACAATAAGTTTGGCATATTTCCGCTCCGAAAACAGAAGTTATAACGCATAGGCATATGCTATAGACGAGGGCACTCTTATTTTTTATAATGGAATCATAAGAATTCTGAAAGCAGACACTCATGTGACAAACAGGAGAACATGTACGGAGCGAAGGATCTCGGTTCGCATAGCAGCTCATGAAGTTTCTGCTTTCTATGCACCTGCTGCAGCAGAGAAGGAGGAACCCACCATGAGCAGTTTATACGACACCACAATGAAGCGTGAAAAAATGATTCAAAACTTCGAGCAGCTGCTGGCTCAGTACCGAGCCTACTTCGAAGAGGCAGGGATCGATATCAATGGCAAAGCTCCCGAGCTGATGCTGTACAAAGAAGCGCTTCGCATCTATACGTCTCTTCCTCAGATGAAAAATATGGATCCGCTCTGCATCATGGAAGGCGAATATGATCTCCTTCGCTCTATTTTGTCGGATATGCAGACCGGAAACTGGATAACATCCCCCTATTTTAAAAAAGATGTAGTCTAAGAGAAAATAGAAGGAGGGACAAGATACGTAGGCATCTTGTCCCTCCTTTTACTTTGTATTGTTATGAAAAATACTATCGTGAAATCCCCCTGCTCAATCATCATCCGACCTATTACTCCACGTAAAAAGTCGTGCTTCTTCTTCGAAGCACGACTTTTTCTCGTTTCCATATTCGCTTCCCCACGAAATCAACCGGCTTTGGCCATTTTTTCGTGATGGGAGGTGGTCATCCAGGCGCCCGCCTTCATCTCAGCGACCATAGAGGTCATGAGGCGGTACTCTCCTTCCATACGGAGCAGGTCTTCCAGCTTTCTCGTATGGAGCAGACGGCCGTAGATCCGTCCGGCTTCTGCGTAGAGCATCAGTGCCGGATGTTCCGATGGATCACCTGTGATATCGATCCCATTGTCATTCAGGAAATTTGTCATATCGCCGATGAGCGCTTCATACGCATCGAGTAAAGTTTCCATTTTCATCACTGCATCATACATCTTGTTCATGATAGTCTCCTTTCTGCATTCAGCGGCTGCACGAGGAAATAATCTGAAATTAGAAGTTTTACACTCATTTCAAGTGATTTTGACCGGTCTGAAAGGTGTTTCCTTCTTCATCCTTTCTGATTCCATTATATCCATCTGTTTTTTCATTGTCTATAGTTCATGCCAATCGGTTATACCTTTGGTATTTTTCTTTCAAAATATGCCTTTTTAGAGGAACTTTTATGCTGGCTTCCAAAAGGGGAAGCATGTCGCATATAAAAAAACGCTGACCCTATCACAGAGTCAGCGTTTCCTTTACACGGCTCTTTTTAAAAACAACTGCTTCGGATCACAACGTTCAAAAATGAAACTATTTTTAGAGATGCAGTACTCCAGCGACCAGTACTCTCCCGACTCGACGGAGACAGTGATGGTACTAGGGCCTGCCTGAAATTCTTTCATGCGTCTGCCGCGGATATGCCTCGACCAATGGGCTTCCACTTCGATGACATGTTTTCCGGGAGAGAGATACACAGCAGGGACTCCCAGCGCATAGAGAAACGTCTCTGCGTGAAGACCATCGATGTGCAGGATCGCATTGATGCTGGAGTAGTCCATATTGCCTGCATGACGCTTGTGCAGAAGGACGACGGCGGAGTATGTATTGGCAGCTTTCAGTCGCATCATTTTCTTTTTTTGTCTGGCATAGATCATCCAGACGCAGCACACGGCGAAAAGAAATCCAGCTATTCGCAGCAGGTAAAGCAATGCCTCACGATTTTCAGTCATGGCTATCCCTCCATTTCCTTTACAGCAGCCAGCGATACAGCCCGAAGTACGCCAGCACTGACAGGGACACGACGCCGGCGGCGGAGATAAAGAACATCCGCAGGAAGAGCCGATCCAGCTCTCCGTCTTTCAAACCGCCTTCTGCAGAATAAGCCGCCAGCGCCAGCGCGCCGCCTGTCGATAAGGGGCTGATGCCGGCGGTATTGGAGACCATGGTGATCGCAGTGACCCATTCGACTGGATTCGCGCTGCTTCCCATCTGCGTGAGGATATGCGGCACGGTCGGGATGAGTGTGGGCATGACGACCCCGGAGGTCGAGGAGAACCAGGAAAGGACGCCCGCCGTGATCCCCAGAATGCTGACCGCCGTCGAATCGCTCATGATGGAAGCGAGTGCATCCGAGAGAAGATCGATCCCACCTGTCAGGATGATGATATTCATCAGCACGCCGACACCGCAGATCAGAAGAAGCGTCCCCCAGGGGATACGGCGAAGCGCGGCTGTTTCATCCGATACATTCAGAAATGACAAGATGGCAGCGACGCCAAAGCTGGCAAGCCCCACATTGATATGAAAGAGCAGGACAAGAACCACCATGCCGATGATACCTGTGAGCGTGATGACCTGCTGGCGTGCAAACGAAGGAGTATCCGCCAGATGAAGCACGATGTCTGACTGCAGGCGATAGCCACCGAAAGCCAGATAAATCAGCGCAGCATATACCGTCGAAGAGAGGACTCCATTCACGAGAAGCGGCTCCTCGATACCGGTCAGACCGAATTCCCCGCATAGATTCAGCCCGATGATGCCCGTGGCTGCCAGAGGCGACATGCCGCCGCCTGCCGCTCCGAGAAAGATGATGGCCGCCAGCATCGCCGGATTGATATCCATTTCCTTGGCGAGTGTCATCCCGAAGACCATCATAATGGCTGCCGTCGGAATGGTGCCGGGGCCCAGCGCGGAAAGAATCGTCGCAAACAGGTACATGACGATCGGCACCAGGTAGGTGCGACGGCCGGAGAGGGCTACGATCTTCTTGGAAAGAAGCGCGAGCGTCCCATTGATTTCTGCCAGTCCGAAAAGATGGGTCACGCCAAGGAGCATGAGGAATAAGGAGTAGTTGAACCCGCGGATGATCTCATCATCAGAAACTCCAGCCAACCTTCCGACGAGGAGCGCGAGTGCGATACATAGCAGCCCCGTATTCATTTTCTTTACAAAGCCAAGAAATATAGCAAGTCCCAGTGCTGCAAGCGATGCCAGTGCCATCATGTCCTCCCTGTTCCGACCACTCATATGATTCCAAAGTTTTATTAATCCTTACAAATCATAGCATGATTTTCCACATGGAATAAAATACAGGATTCGCATGAAAGTTATGCTTGCCGGTTAATTTCGTTTTCCTATGAACCGGATATAGGCTACTTCTCTTTTATAGTGAGAAGTGCTCGTGCGTCGCATAAAAATAGGGAAGCGCCGCGGAGTATAAATACTGGCGATGACCGAAGATGGCATTTAGTCACCAGTCACTAGTCACCAGTCACCAGTCACTGCTTTCAAACTTATTGGGCTGCTATATGGGAGTATGCGTTCCTTCCAATGCGCCCCACCTCCCACTAAAAAAGCACATCTGCGTGATACGCAAATGTGCTTTCTTACTCTATTTCTTATTTTTTCAGATGATGGCTGCCACGTTCGGTGATCGGCACGCCTTCTTTGC
>CAVBQN010000127.1:0-4470 GCA_963597545.1 Fusicatenibacter saccharivorans | reverse complement strand
GAAGCCGCCACGAGAGCCCTGAACCTTGAACCCTGAACCAAATGAAAGCAAAGTGAAAAGGGGCTGTGAAGAAATGAGGATTTATTTCTTCACAGCCCCTTTTTTTATTTAGCCGTGATCGCTCTTGTCCCAAAGAGGGTCTTAAACCGATCCGGTGTATCGTCATAGTGATCGGAAGTGATGTCGTTCTCCGGCTCGTAGAAATCGGGGAGGCAGATGCCCATCAGGGCGAGCTGGGTGTCGAAGACGAGGTCATTGGTCCAGCGGCTCTTTTGGCGGGCGGTCAGATTTCTGATGAGCTTCGGGTGAGCAGAGAGGTAGGTGTCGGAGAAGGCCATGTAGAAGGGAATGTAGGTCATGGCAGGGACGTAGGTGGCGGGATTGTGGTCGAGGTGCAGGTCGATGCCTTCGCCGTGGTCGGAAAAGTAGAGGAGGGTCTGGAAGTCGGGGCGGGCGGCAAGTGTCTCATACAATTTCTCCATCACGTAGTCGTGGAAGAGGATGGTATCGTCGTATTGGTCACGATAGGGGTCGTCGCTGTGAATTCTGTCATAGCTTTTGGGATGGTGGTAGGCGTAGGGCATGTGGCTTCCCATGTAGTGCAGGATGACGAGGGTCTTCTCGCTGCTCTTCATGTGTGTGAGCTCTTCGGTGAGGGCATCGTCGTAGACGTCAAGGTCAGCGGTGGTGCCGAGGTGACTGTTTCGCCAGTGCTGCTCGTCGGCTTCGGAGGCGATGATGGTGGTTGGGGTATCCCATGCGCTAAAGCGGATCTGGTTGCTGATCCAGACCGTGTGAAATCCGGCGGCTTTGGCGGCTTCGATGAGGGAGGGGGCGTCTGCAAGGGGAATGTCGTTGTACTGGTTCTTCGCTGTCAGAGCATAGGAGAGCGCGGGGACGGTCTGTACGTAGCAGCTGTAGGCGTCATCAAAGAAGAGAAAGTGCGGGTCGTTTCTGCGAGAAGAAAGCCATGGGGTGGTCGGACGCGGGTAGCCGTAGACGCTCATGTGCTCGCTGTTCTCTGATTCGCCGATGGCAAGGACGTAGAGTCCGGGAGCCGAGGAAATCGTGAGATCCGTGAGACGGCTTGTGCGTTCTTTGGATTTCTGCTCAAAGTTGGCGTAGGCTTTCCTATAGTCCTGCACGCCGATCCACGGCGTGATGATGGGATTGCTGTAGGAAAGGGTGAGGCTGACGGGGGCCGCAAGGAGAAGAGTCAGGCGTGGAAGGAGAGAGGGGCAGGTGAAGATCTCACCTGTGCTGCTTTTTCTGGAAATCAGGCAGAGCGCGCCGAAGTAGAGCGGAAGGAATAGCAGCAGGGGAAGGGAGAGGTGCCCGGAGAGGTATCCGGCGGCTTCGCTGACATTTGTCTGCAGGAGAGCGAGAAGCGTTTCCGCCTGCGGGAAGCTGCCTGTCAGGAAGTAGCAGACCCATGTCACGAGGGCGGGGAGCGTCATGAGAAAGCCGGCAAGGAAGACATAGCAGGCTCTGCCTGTGACGGAGCGCGCGGGCGGCGAAAGAAGTGCGAGGATGCCCCATGCGGCAGCAGAGAAGGCGAGGGAGTCGTAGAAATCCCAGACAGGGGTGAGGAGGCCGGTCAGAAAGCGAATGGAAATCGCGGAAAAGGCGAAAAAAAGAAGCGGCAGCTGCCAGAGTGCGGGGCGGTAGAAGGTGAAGAGGAGGGACAGCGTCATGCAGGTGAAGAAGATGGACGCGTCGTTCCATGGCGGGAAGACTTCGCGCGTCACGGCCAGGTGGAGTCCGTAGATAAGGGCAAAGAGAGCAAGCCCGGTGGCCGCAAAGCGGAGAAATGAATGTAGAATGGGACGCAAGGGAGACTCCTTTTGGTATAATGGGGTAGGGTTCAGGGGTAGCCCATGGGGCGTGCTGCCCTTTGATTGGGGATGAAAGCCTTGCTCGAATTAGGAATGAGAAATTAGGAATGAGAAATTAGGAATGAGGAATTAGGAATGGTGGTGCGGCGCATAAAAATCAGAAGCGCCGCGGAGTATAGATGGTGGCGATGCCCGAAGGTGGTATTCAAGTCACCAGTCACTAGTCACTAGTCACTAGTCGCCCGAGGCTCCTAATCCCTGGCTACTAATTTTTAGTCACCAGTCACTTACCCCTGCTTTCAAACTTAGCCACTGAGGCTATCCCTAAAAAATTTAAACCATCATTTAAACATATTCCATTATACCAAAGAGGACGAGCTATGGATGAAAAAATGAAAGAACTGGATGCGCTCTTCGATTTCTTCCGTGAAATCGACAAGGAGAAGCTGATCGAGAGAAAGACGTATGTGACAGGAGCGGTGCGCTGGGAGAATGATGCGGAGCATGCCTGGCACATGGCGCTGATGACGGTGCTTCTTTCTGAGTATAGCAATGAGCCCATCGACGTCTTGAAGACGGTGACGATGCTGCTCATTCATGACCTTGTAGAAATCGATGCGGGGGATACATATGCGTACAGCGGCGTGTCGAAAGAGGAGCAGCATGCCAAGGAAGAGAAGGGGGCAGCGCGCATCTTCGGGATGCTGCCGAAAGAGAAGGGCGAGAAGCTCTATGATCTGTGGCAGGAATTTGAGGCCGGTGAGACGGCGGAGGCGCGCTTTGCACACGCGATGGATAATATCCAGCCGATGATGCTGAATGATTATACCGATGGGAAAGCGTGGCGGCAGTTCGGCGTATCGCTTTCCAAGATTTATAAAAGAAATGAGCTGACGCCGAAGGGCTCCTGCGTCCTTTGGCGCTATGCGAAGGAGAGGATCCTTGCACCGAATGTGGCTAAGGGAAGGATCCGGGACGAATGAGAAACCGCCCGTTAGGGGGATAGGCCGCGGAAAACAGCACACCCTCTTGGAGAGTGTGCTATACTTATAGCTGTTCCATAGACGGGAAAGGGGCATGAAGGGTGTTGCTTCTTAGAGAGAGGGCACGAGATCTTTTTCCCGCGCCGATGTGTGATGGTTGACGGGCGCTGCTTGATCGAGGGATAGGTATGGGTTGTCTTTTTAGTCTTTTCAAAGGCTTGCTTTATACAGCACTGCTTTTGCTGCTTTTGGCGGGAGGATTTGCCGGAAATATGGCGTATGAAGAGCTTTTTCATGCGCCGTGGGATCAGATCCTCGGGATCGAGAATCACCGGCGGGATCTTTCTCAGATACATGCGATGGAGAATCGCTACGGCTGGCAGTCGGTGACGGTGCCCTCAGAGGATGGCACACGGCTCAAAGGCTCGTACATTGAGAGTGGAAATCGAAACCACCGCGCCGTCATCCTGCTGCACGGGCTGTACCAAAACCGTGCCATGTGCGTGCCATATGCGGATATTTACCGTGAGATGGGCTACTCCGTCCTGATGGTCGACCTGCGCGGGCATGGCGAGAGCGGGGGCGAGTACCCGGACTGGGGCGTGCATGATATCGAAGACCTGAATGCGTGGGTCGATTTCCTGAAAGCAAAAGACCCCTCTATGCAGATCGGCATCCATGGGATCTCACTTGGCGCAGCGATGGCGCTCCTCTATAGCGGCAGCAAAGAGGGCGAGGCGATGAAATTCTATGTCGCAGACAGCTCCTATGCGAGCCTGATGGAGCTCGGCCGTGAAAAGATCATGCACTACACAGGTGATGAC
Organism: Fusicatenibacter saccharivorans; assembly: GCA_963597545.1. Classification (GTDB taxonomy): domain Bacteria; phylum Bacillota; class Negativicutes; order Veillonellales; family Dialisteraceae; genus Dialister; species Dialister saccharivorans_A. Next base: position 828 of record CAVBQN010000127.1, on the reverse strand, counting down.
CGTCTTGTGCTCGGCATGGATGTCTTGAATCCATTCTTTCAGGCGGCGCTCTTCGTGCATGACAGGAAACTTCTCCGTGACCTTGATCCCCTGACGCAGTCCGCAAAGGCGCGCTCGCCGCTTCTCATCCTCCACGGGAAATCCGACACGCTCATCCCCTACGGCGCAGCAGAAGACCTCTTCTCCGAAGCCGGCAGCCCCAGAAAGGAGCTCTATCTTTTCCAAGGCGCCGGTCACACGATGGAAATGGCCACCAACGGCCCTGCGTATCGTGAGCATGTCCAGAAATTTGTGAAAAGTTTACAGTAGCTTGATGGAGTTGTGGTAGAATAGAAGAAAAGGGAAACGCTGATTAAATCTGACTCTGCAATTGAATCAGCGTTTCCGTGGTTCAGGGATTTGCGGCTGGGGATAGGGGTGACTGGTGGCTGAAATGGGATACATGGCGCCACTTCCGCTAAACCCGATGAACCCGATGACCCATTTTCCCGGGAGGCGATACACATGCAGAATGCAAATACTTTGGAAGCCATGGAAGTGGCACGGCAGCTGATTCTGGTGCTGAAGGGCACCGTCGAAAGCCTGCAGATGAATCTGTCACAGGAACGTGATGATAATGAAGGACTGAAGCTCACCATCGAGTCTTTGGAAGACGAAAATGCGCGCCTTCAGGAAGAACTCTTCAAAGTCCAGGCGGGTGCTGTCGAAGAGAAGGATACAGCAAAGGAGAACCAAGCCGAAGCCATTGAAGCTATCGGTGAGAAGCTCGCCTTCTTTGCTGATGTGTGATAAAGAAGTAGTAGAAGTGTAAAAAATTTTGCCGTTCCT
>CAVBQN010000126.1:0-4525 GCA_963597545.1 Fusicatenibacter saccharivorans | reverse complement strand
AAAAAAGGCGGCGAAGCCGCCACGAGAGCCCTGAACCTTGAACCTTGAACCCTGAAGCAAATGAAAGCAAAGTAAAAAGGAGCTGTGAAGAAATGCGGATTCATTTCTTCACAACCCCTTTCATTTTGACCGAATGCCTACTGCTCGCAGGGCTCTTTCACCTTGTACCACCAGCAGTACATGGCAGGTACGACGAGGAGTCCGATCGCGGTCGCAAGGAGAAGACCGCCGATGAAGGAGACGGCGAGCGGGCGCCAGAAGGGATTCGGAATCAGGGGCACGAAGCCCAGAACATCCGTCACCGAAGAGAGCATGATGGGGCGGAAACGGAGCGCCGCCGACTCGACGACGGCGTCATATGGTGTCTTCCCGCTTTCCAGATGCTGGCGGATCTGATCCAGAAGGATGATGCTGTTTCGGATGACCATGCCGGAGAGCGCCACAAAGCCGATGATGGCGACGAAGCCGATCGCCTGCCGCGTTACCAGCAGTGTCAGGATCGCGCCGATGAGTCCGAGCGGTCCGGTCACGACAGCCATGATGAGCTTGGGAATATTTCCCAGCTCGAACATCAATACCATGAGGACGAAGAAGACCATCATAGGCATGGCGCCTACGATGTAGGTCATGGACTTCTCGCTCCACTCAAGCGACCCATCCTTCTCGAACGTCACCCCTTCCGGAAGGCCGGCTCGGAAGGCTTTGAGATCCGTATCATAGAGCGCCATGGAGACGGAGTCTGCCTTGGCTCCGCCTGTTACATCTGCCCGAAGCGTGATGGTCGGCTTCAGATCTCTGCGCCAGATGGTGCTTGTCTCATTTTCATAAGACAGATCCGCAAATTCACCCAGTGGGACGTAGCGGCCATTTCCCACATGGACAGGCAGTGAGTCGAGGCTGGCCAGACGCGATACATTATCTCCTTCCAGCTTGAAGGAGATCGGGATGAGCTGGTCGCCCTGATACGACTCAGCCACCTTGTAGCCGGAGAGCTTCACGTAAAGATCCTGCGATACCGCATAGTTATCGATCCCCAGCTCGCGCACCTTGTCCTGATTGATCTTGAGCTTCAGTGTCGGTGTCTCCTGCGGCCAGTCAAGGCTCGCATTCGTGACATTCGGATTCTGCTTCATGATGGAGAGTGCTTCGGAAGCCAGCTTCACCGTCTCATCGATGGATTCGCCCGACAGGCGGAACATCACCGGATACTCGGACGGCGGGCCGGTCGTGATGAGACGGGTATGTGCCTGTGCATCCGGATATTTTTCCGTCACCGTATCCATGATCTCTTTGCGAAGCGCATCACGGCTCTTCTGGTCTGTCGCGACGATGATCATCTGCCCATGCCCGTCTTCCGGTGCTTTGGGATCAAAGAGCAGGATGAAACGCGGCGCGGTATCACCGATGTATGTTGAGAAGGAGGATACACGCTCATCCCCATAGAGTGTATCGGCGATGCCGTTCATGACACGCTTTGTTTCCTGTATGGAAGCCCCTGAGGGGAGATTCACATCCAGAATGATTTCCGGACGCACCGAGTCGGGGAAGAATTCCTGATTCACCAGCGGGATCATCGCAAGCGTCAGACAGAAAAGACCGGCAGTCCCCACGATGACCGTCTTCTTGAAATGGATACAGAGCGCAATGAGCTTGTAGAAGATCTGGTACGCCTTGTCTCCGATGGACGATTTCCAGCTTTGCCCCTTTTCGCGTGCTTCCTTCTCCTTCTCTTCCTTTGTTTTTACTTGAATAAATTTGTATCCCAAGACCGGGCTGACAAAGATGGATGCCACCCAGGAGAGGAGAAGGGCTGCTGCGATGACCCAGAAGAGTGCCGCGCAGTACTCCGATGTCTGGCCTTCTGCCATCCCGACGGGGATGAAGCCCGCCGCCGTGATGAGCGTCCCGGCGAGCATCGGCTTTGCGCAGCTCTTATAGGCCGCTTCCGCCGCTGACAGGCGGTTCATGCCTTCTTCGAGCTTCACCTGCATCATCTCGATGACGATGATCGCATCATCGACAAGAAGGCCGAGGGAGACGATGAGCGCTCCCAGAGACACGATATGCAGATCGATCCCCTGCCATTTCATGAAGAGGAAGGTCGCACACACGACGACCGGGATACAGAGCGCCAGCACGATGCCGCTCCAAAGTCCGAGCGAGAGGAAGGACGCCGCCATGACGATCACGATGGCCTCCAAGAGCGACTCCGTGAAATCATGGATGGACTCATTCACCACCTTCGGCTGATCCGCCACGAGCCCGATGTCCATGCCCGCCGGAAGGTCTGCCTTCGACCGCTCGATCTCCCGATTGAGATTGTCCCCGAGCGTCAGGTTATTCCCGCCCACCCGCATCGAGACCGCGATACCGATCGCCGGTTTACCATTGAAATAGAAAAGGGAAGACTCCGGCGTCGTGTAGGTCTGCGTGACCTTTGCTACGTCGCCCAGATGGAAGCTCCGTTCACCCACATGGATCGGGATATTCTCCAAGGCTTCCACACTGCCGAGGAGACCGTCCACGCGGATCGCCACATTGCGAGACGATGTATGGATCGTCCCTGCCGGCATCATCGCCGACTGCTGCTGAAGGATGCGGAATACATCGGATGGATTCATCCCGAAGGAAGCGAGCTTATTCTGATCCATCTCGATGTACATATTCTGCTCCTGTACCCCCAGGAGCTCGACCTTCTGCACATCCTCTACAGCGGCGAGACGACGGCGCAGCATTTCCGCCGACTTACGCTTCTCCTCATAGGAAAAGCCGTCCCCCGTCACTGCATAGATCGAGCCATAGACATCATCGAAACGGTCATTCACATACGGACCGTACACACCGGCGGGAAGAGCTGCCTTCTCATCATTCACGAGATTTCGCACCTCATGCCAGCGCGTCTGGATATCCTCCTTCTTGACCGAGTCCTTCAGATTCACATAGATGACCGTCTTGCCATCATGCGTGAAGGACTTCAGATAGTCCAGCCCCTTCGTATCCTGGAGCTTTTTCTCGAGCGGATCCGTCACCTGCTCGGTAATCTGCTCCGCTGTCGCGCCCGGCCAAGCCGCCGACACCACCGCCTGACGGATGGTGAAGTCCGGATCCTCGCTGCGCCCCAGATGGAAATACGACCACAAGCCTCCCAGGAGGATGAAGAAAATGAAGAAATAGACCACCGGCTTGTGCTTGATGGCCCACTCTGCCAGATTCAGCCCTTTCATACGCGTACCTCTTCTCCTTCATCCAGTTTCGAGACGCCCGCCGTCACGATGCGGTCACCCTTGGCAAGTCCTTCGATGATCTCCACCGTATCCTCGCCGTAGCGCCCCACCTTGACCGGCGTCAGCGTCACCTTGTTATCCCGGATCACCCAGACAGACGGCTTCTGATCCTGCGTCGCCATCGCAGAAAGCGGGATCATGATACCCTTGCCGCCCCCTCTGTCGCCAAATTTCACCTCTGCCGTCATGCCGACGGCGATATTCTCCGGCGGCTCGACCAAAGTCACCTTCGCATCATATGTCCCCGTCTGCGCATTCGGTGCAGCCGCTACTTCGCGGACGCGCCCCTCTACGGTGACATTCGGCAGCGCCCAGAATGTCACCGTACACGGCATCCCCACCGAATACTCCCGATACTGCTTCTCTGTCAAAGAAATGTAGACATCCAGCTGCGAATCATCGATGATCGACACCACCGGTGTCCCCGCCGCGACGACCTGCCCCACCTCATAGAGCGTCGCGCCGACGATCCCATCGCGATCTGCCGAAAGCACCGTAAAGCCGAGATTATTCTCCGCGCGAGAGAGCGCCGCCTGTGCGGACTCGAGCTGCGCCGCTGCAAGCTCCGCCTGATTTCTCGTCTGATCAATGGCAAGATCAGAGATCGCTGACACCGAGTGCAGCTTCTCATACCGCGCCAGCGTCGACTGTGCGAGGCGATACGATGCTTCCGCCGCATTCAGCTGCGAACGCGCCGCCGCTGCCTGCTCCTCCGCATCCTTCGAGTCTACCTTGAAGAGCGCCTGCCCTGCGCTGACCCGCTCACCGGATGTGACGTAGCGCTGCATGATCCGACCTCCCACCTGAAATGCCAGAGGCGATTCAAAAAAACCATGCACCGTGCCGGAGAACGTATTCTTCACGCCCGACTCCGTCTCACCGATGACCATCGACTTCACCAAAGGCGCCTTTGGCGCCGCTGCCTTCTCTGCTCCGCACCCCGCCAGCGCGATCGAAGCACCTATAAGCATCACACCGATATACATAGCTAAACGTTTCATAGACTGACTCCTTGTATGATAAAAGTGACTGGTGACTTGTGACTAGGGATTAGGGATTAGGAGCCTCGAGTGACTAGTGACTGGTAGCTAGGGATTAGGTTTGCGATACGAGAAACCCGCTAGTTTCAAACCTCTGCGGCGCTTCCATATTTTTATGCGCCGCACCACCATTTCGCATTTCTCATTTCTAATTTCTCATTCGAGCAGAGCTTTCATTCACAATCAAGGGGCAGCACGCCC
>CAVBQN010000125.1:0-4706 GCA_963597545.1 Fusicatenibacter saccharivorans | reverse complement strand
CTGCGATACGAGAATACCATCTTCTAAAAAAAGGCGGCGAAGCCGCCACGAGAGTCCTGAACCTTGAACCTTGAACCCTGAACCCTGAACCAAATGAAAGCAAAACGGCAAAGGGGCTGTGCATCCCCTTTGCCGTTTTCTCCTACTTTCCTGCTATTTTCAAAAAATTCTCTATCATACTCCACCGATGCGAGCTTTCATGACACGCGAAGGAAATCATATATTTTCCTTCCGTGAAAGCGATCTGGTGGAGTTTTTGCATATCCGACGGGGCAAGCATGGCCTCGGCCAGGTTTTTTGGGCAGAAATACGCCCCCAGTCCCCGCAGGCAGAGCCGGAGCATCGTCGCCATATGCTCAGACTCCGCCGCCACGCGCGGAGCGAAGCTGGCCTCACGGAAAAGCTTCCTCGCCAGACGTCCGGCGATATCCCCTTCGCTGTTCAGAAGAAAATCACACGGCTCCAAAAAAACAGGCAGCTCCTTTTGCGGCGCAGAGAGAACGCGCGCGCTCTCTTCCTCCGTCCCCGGCAGGCGCTGATACAGATCGGCGGAAAGAAGAAGCACGATCTCCTCCTCCTGATAGGGATAGAGCGAGACACCGGGCAGCTCCTCTTCCCACCGCGCCAACGCCAGATCGATCTCCTCCCGTTCCAGCGCTTTCCAGATCATTGCATTCGCCATCTCGCAAAGAACGATGCGCACGCGCGGATACCGACGGTGAAAGACTTCGAGCAAGGGCGGCAGCAGGACCTCGCCGCGGGCGGGCGCGACACCGATGCGAAGCACTCCGCTCTCACTTCCCGACACATCCGAAAGCGCACGGCGAAATGCCAGTTCATTGCGCTGGAATATACGCGCGTAGCGATAAAATACCTCGCCCCCATCCGTCAGCTCGAGCGGCACATGACGGATGAAGAGCTTCATCCCCACCTCCCTCTCTACCATCGCGATATGCCCCGAAAGCGTCTGCTGCGTCACATGCAGCCGCTCCGCGGCCCGCGTAAAATTCCGCTCTTCGACCAGCGTCAGGAAGTAGTGTATCGTCAAAAAATTCATCGGATCTCCCCCCTTCATAGTACTGGCATTCCCCTGTACTTGGTACGTTATATAACAGTTTTTCTTTTATAGTATAGCATCCTATAATGGAGAAAGAAAACGATTCCGAAGGTTTCGCGCCGCCCCTTCCCATCGGAGCCGATGCGCCCGCTACCCCGTTTTCCCCAAGGAGGTCTCATGAAAAATATAGTCGAAATCCTCGCCGGCCCTGCCAGCTTTGCATTCACCGCCTTTGCACTTACAGGCACCTTCACGCCTGCGCAATCCTTTGCGATCGGCACTGCCGTCTGGATGGCGCTATGGTGGATCCTCCGCCCCGTTTCCATTTACGTCACCGCCTTCATCCCCATTCTGGTGGATTCCTTCTTTGATCTGATCCCCGAAGGCCACGTACTCAGCCAGTATTTCTCCGAGATCGCCGTCCTGCTCTTAGGCTCCGATCTCATCTGCCTTACATGGACGACCACAGGACTTGATCGAAGGATCTCCGTCAAGACGCTCTGCTGCATCGGCACCTCGATGAAGAACCAGATCTTTGTCTGGTTCCTCGCCTCGACCCTGCTCTCCGTCTTCCTGCCGAATGTCGTCGTCGCTGCCATCTTCTGCCCCATCGCCGTCGCCATGCTTCACTTCGTCGGCGAGAAGGACATCACAAAGAGCCGCCTCGCCCTTCCCATCCTTCTTGCCATCGGCTGGGGAAGCGGCATCGGCGGCTTCGGCTCACCAATCGGCTCATCTGCCAATCTCGTCGCTGTCTCCTACATCGAGCAGCTCACGGGACGCGAATTCATGTACTATGACTGGGTCATCCGCTTCCTCCCGCTGCTTGCGATCATTTTTTCCGTGAACCTTCTCTTCCTATGGGCGATCCCCGTCCCCGTGAAAGAGATGAAGGGTACACGAAGCTACTTCCAAGACATGTACAAGGCCTTCGGCCCACTGAAGAAAGGCGAATGGATCGGCCTCATCCTCTTCCTCTCCGCGACCCTCCTTGCCTTCGCCCGACCTGCCTTCGCCGACCTGCTCCCCGGCTGGAAGCCTGCCTACATCTTCCTCACCCTCGGTCTATTCATGTTCTTCCTGAAGGATGAGACAAGCCATCCGATGCTCACATGGAAATACGCCGAGTCGCACATCATGTGGGGCATGATCTGCCTCTTTGCCTCCGGCCTCGCCCTGGGCCGCCTCGTCATCGAGACCGGCGCGATCGAGCAGCTCGCCTCCCTCATCGCCGCCATGCATCTCTCCGGCAGCCTCTCCATCATGGCGATCTCCTGCGGCTTTGCCACCTTTCTCTCCGAGCTCTCGAGCAATACCGCCGCCGCCTCCATCTCCATCCCCGTCGTCACCGGCCTTACGAAAGCCCTGGGCGTGAATCCTATCCCTTACATCCTTGGCAGCATCGTCGCCGCCAACTGCGCCTACGTCCTTCCGATCTCCACCCGCGCCATCCCCATCGGTCACGGACTCGATGCCGCGCAGCAGATCAAGTATGGCCTCCTCCTCACTCTGATCACACTCGCCACCACGATCACCACCTGTACCCTCTTCATGATGTACTCACCGCTCTTTAGTGAGTTGTGAAATAAAGGTAGCTAGGGACTAGGGACTGGGACTAGGGATTAGATGTTAGACAACAGACTTCTGACTTTAGACTTCAGACTTCTGATTTTTGATTTCTGACCTCTGACTTCTGACCTCTGACTTCTGAAGTTTGAAAGCAGGGATGAGTAGCTAGGGATTAGGGATTAGGGATTAGGGATTAGACATCAGACATCAGACATCAGACTTCTGACTTCTGACTTCTGCCGCCAGTCACTAGTCACCAGTCACCACACACGCCAAAACGCTCCCGTCGAATGTTCGACAGGAGCGTTTTCTTAGTCTCTCATATATGTCTTAGTACGATCTTAGTACAGCACATGTGCGATGATGAAGCCGGCGATGCAGGCTGTCACGACACCGGTGAGCCCCGGCAGCATGAAACTGTGGTTCAGGACAAACTTCCCGATCCTTGTCGTACCGGAACGGTCAAAGCCGATGCACGCCAGATCCGACGGGTAGGTCGGCAGGAAGAAGTAACCATAGCAGGCAGGGATGAAAGACAGCACCATGATCGGATCCATGCCCAGATTCAGTGCCATCGGCATGACGATAGCGACGGCCGCGCCCTGAGAATTGACCAGCTTCGAGGTGAAGAAGAGAACGACCGCATACGCCCATGGATATGCCGTAACAACAGAGCCCAGGAAGGTCTTCAGGATCGACATATGATTCGCAAAATAGGTATCCGCCATCCAAGCGACACCGTATACAGAGACCAGTGCGACGACCCCCGCACGGAAGACCTGGCTGTTTCCGACCTCCTTCGCCTTCGTCTTGCAGACGAAGAGAATGATCGCAGAGATCAGGAGCATGATGATCTGGATGACCGTCGTCATAGAGATCGCCTTCATCTTGCCCTTCGCATCAGCAAAGTGCGGGAGAAGATCCGGGAAATTGCCCAGGATCGCGATGAGGATGATACCTACAAGGAAAATGATGGTCGCATGATAATAAGAAGACGGCAGCTCCTTGCCCTGCAGCGATTCATTCTCGCCAAAGACATAGGACTTCTGTTCAGGATCCTTGATCATTTCCTGGAACGCGGGATCATTCTCAAGATCCTTGCCTCTCTTGTAGCTTACAAGAGCCGCACAGATGACGCCGATCAAAGTCGCAGGGATGGACACCGCAAGGATCTGCAGCAGGTTGAAGGTGTAGCCCGCCGCCGCCATGAAGCCTACAATGGAAACGACAGCGACCGATACAGGAGATGCCGAGATCCCCATCTGGGATGCGATGGACGATACCGCCATCGGACGTTCCGGTCGGATATTCTGTTTGATAGAAATATCATAAATGATCGGGAACATGGTGTACACGACATGACCCGTGCCGCAGAGGACAGTCAGGAACCAGGTCGTCACCGGCGCCAGGATCGTGATGTGCTTCGGATTGTTGCGCAGGAATTTTTCCGCATACTTCAGCATGACCGTCAGCCCGCCGGACGTCTGCAGGAAGCCTGCGCAGGTGACGACCGCCAGAATGGTCAGCATGACGCCGATCGGCGGCGTGCCCGGCTTGTAGTGGAAAACAAACGTGTACAGCGTAAGACCGATGCCGCTGATGACAGCAAGCCCGATCCCCCCGTGCTTAATCCCCAGGAAGAGACACCCGAGAAGGACAATAAACCCCAATAGCATTTCCATAAATCATTTCCTCCATTTTATTGTATGCTTATTTTGGATGATTCAACGATTTATAGTATACACCATGCATTGAGTCTATCAAAATACAGGTTATGCATGGGAGATCGGGGTTGCTATGCATTTATGGTATCCAAGCAGCAAAAAGAAAGATCGGGATGAACATTTCTCTTTTTTTAGAGTCTCCCTTTTTCGCGAATGTCGGACTGCACGCTGCCCCCGATCCATTCCCAAGGACGCCCTTCCCTTTTGCGCCAATGACCTTTCTTTTTGCCATGGACGAAATAGAAACCATTGGCGCAAAAGGGCGCTTAGTGTAAAATTTTACTCGGTAGGGGAATTTTTCCAGAAACAATAAAAGAGGAAAGCCTCCCTTTGAGTGGAAATGTTATAATTTCCGT
>CAVBQN010000124.1:0-4777 GCA_963597545.1 Fusicatenibacter saccharivorans | reverse complement strand
TGCCCGAAGGCTTTGGGATAACAGGTTTCCCGTTTGCGCGTTTCTCTCATGACCCGTTTCCCCGCGAATGACAAAGATTTCTCGCATGCGCTCGAAATGACGATGTGAGAGTCTGCTGTTTCCCAGTCACCAGTCACCAGTCACCAGCCACCAGTCACAAAAGTTCCAAATAAAAAAACGCTTTGAATCATTCACGATCCAAAACGCTTTTATCACGTCTTATTCGTCCACTGCTTTGATGCAGGCGACGGTCATATCATATTTTTCTTTCAGCTGTGGGAAGAGGGTGTCTACGCCGTCCATGGTACCGGCGCGGAGGATTTCTGTGATCTCTATTGCCAGCGGCGAGAGCTGGCTGAAGCCGAGGTTCTGCGTGATGCCCTTCAGTGTGTGAGCTGCGCGGAAGGCCTCATCCACATTTTCTTCGGAGAGGTTCTTTTCCAGTAGTGCGAAGGTGGGGTCGTCTAAGAATTTCAGCGCAAAGCGCTTGATGAAGGCGTCGCTCGGGAGGCGGCTCTTTACTTCGGCGTAGTCAGCGCCCATTTTGTTGTAGCATGCTTCGATATTCATTGAGATTCTCCTTATATGGTTAGCCCGTGGGGCGTGTCGTCCCTTGATTGTTTGCCAAAGAGGTTCAGCAGGTTCTATAGGTCTATAGGTAGTGGGGGATAGTGCGGCGCAAAATAATAGGGAAGCGCCGCGGAGGTTTGAAACTGGCGGTTTTCTCGTATCGCAAATCTAATCCCTAATCCCTAATCCCTAATCCCTAGTCGCTAGTCGCTAGTCCCTAGTCCCTAGTCCCTAGTTCCTAGTCCCTAGTCACTAGTCACAAGTCACTAGTCACAAGTCACTAGTCACAAGTCACTAGTCACCAGTCACCAGTCACCAGCTACTTGTCACAAGTCCTTGACGATCCCCTCCGGGATTTTTGGAAGGATGTCAAGACTGGTGCTGTTTTTCTGCAGTTCTTCCTTCAGCTGGTCTTTGATGTCCAGTAGACAGTCCAAAAGAAGCGGGTTGAAGAGGCCGCATTCTCCATCAAGGATCATTTGGATGGCTTTTTCGTGAGCGAAGGCATCCTTGTAGACGCGCTTGCTTGTCAAGGCATCGTAGACGTCGGCGAGGGAGACGATCTGCGCGGAGATCGGGATGGCGTCACCCTTGAGGCCGTCGGGGTATCCGCGTCCGTCCCAGCGTTCGTGATGCCAGCGGCAGATAGCGTAAGTCACCTTGACAAGAGGTTCTTCCTGAAAGCCTTCCAGATTTTCGATCATCTTTGCGCCGATCAGGGTGTGCGTCTTCATGATTTCGAATTCTTCTTTTGTCAGCTTGCCGGGCTTGTTCAGGATCTTCTCATCGATACCGATTTTGCCGATGTCGTGGAGAGCGGCGGCATTCGTGATGAGGGCTTCATCCTGCCATGTGAGGTGGTAGCGGCTGCTGCGCTGCATGACGCGCGATAAGAGGAGCTCAGTGATGCGGCTGACATTCAGGATGTGTTTGCGGCTTTCCCCGTTTTTGAGACCGACGACTTCGGAAAGGATACTGATGATGATGTGGTTATTTCGTTCTTTTTCCTGGATCTGGCTCGTCACCAGGCTCAAAAGACGGCGCTGCTTGGCATACAGCTTGGTGATATTGTCCGAGCGCTGGCGGACGACGTTCATATTAAAGGGGCGGGTGATATAGTCGGACGCGCCCATGTCATAGGCTTTTTGAATGAAGGCAGGGGAGTCTTCGGCGGAAATCATCATGACGGGGATGTCATCGAGCCAGCGTTCCTTCTGCATGACGGCGAGTACATCGAAGCCTCCGACTTTCGGCATGACGACGTCTAAAAGTACGAGGGAGATCTTCGTACCGAGCTCATAGAGGAGAGCGAGCCCCTTTTCCCCATCTGCGGCTTCAAGAATTTCATACCGATCGCGCAGCATTTCTTTGAGGAGGTCGCGGTTCAGCTCCGAGTCGTCGATGATGAGCACTTGCGGCTTTGCGGCAGGGGCATCGAGCAGCTGCTTCTCATATTCCACCTCGTCGTCCATGGCCACCGTATTTTTATAGGACTTGGCATAGTACATGAGCTTGTCAGCACGGGAGACGACTTCTTCGATGCTGCCGTTGTAAAGCATGGCGCCGCCGATGCTGGCAGAGATCTTAAGTCCGGGGAATTCGGGGAAGTCTGCCTCATGGATGTGCTCTTGGATGGTGCGGAGCTTCTTTGCGAAGATGGAGGAGGAGACGTTCGGCATGATGAGGAGAAATTCATCTCCGCCATAACGGATGAGTTTGTCCGTGCGGCGGATGCATTTCTTCGTGATCCGTACCAGCGCCTTCAGCGCAGCATCGCCTGCGCTGTGGCCGAAGGTGTCATTATAGAGCTTCAGGTCATCAAGGTCGATCAAGGCGACACCGGCAATGCCTGAGAAACTCTTCATTTTGTCTTCCCAAAAACGGCGGTTGTACGCGCCGGTCAGGGCATCGATGTAGAGCTGCTGGCTGAAGGACATCAGCTGGTCATAGCCTTCGGCGAGGAAGAGGTCGGTGTTGTCGATATGCTTCAGCATTTCCAAAACGTAAGGCACTCCTTCGATCGTGAGCGGCTTCACAAAGATCTGGTACATTTTGCCATCGATGATCTGGAAGTGGAGATGCGTGCCTTTCTTGGTCAAGGCAGTCCCTTGGCCATTTGGGGCGCAGAATTCACAAGGGCTTTCGCGGCTGTCATCGTCACATGGCGAAAGCCCAAGGGTGCTTGCAGTATCCCTGCCTTCGGGCTGCGTAGCCTTGACAAGACGTACCATGGAAAAAACTTTCCGCAGACACTGCATGTCCTGCTGCACGCTTTCCATGGTCAATGGTTCTTTTTTCGAACTCATGTCGTACTCCTCTTCTGTGTTTTTCGTACTGCTTTTTGAGCTAGTTTATTATCTTTCATTGTACTATATATTTGTTTCTATGTAAAAGAAACTTTGTACTAGGGAAATATGGATTCAATCTGACAACGATTGAATCCGTGCTTCCCTAATTATAATTATAACGCCTAATCCTTAGTCGCCAGAAACTGCCCACGCAAAAACGCACAGCCGTGAGGCTGTGCGTTTCCTTAGGGGAACGCTGATTCAATCGCAGAATCCGTGTTTCCTTAGTCCTCTTTCCCGAAGGGGCAGTCCTTATGATATTTTTGATGATGTCTCTTATAGCTTTCCTTGGGGCGGCATTCGTTTCTTCTGTCACGATACGTAGTATCGCCCTCTTTGACACAGGGCGGGCGCTTGTGGTGGAATTCCCACTCTTCTTTGTCCCAGTGATCGTGGAATCTCTTGTGCTTTTTGTGATGGCGGTATTCCGGCGGCGGGAGGGGATCTCCCGGATGCTCGGCTTCATGGAGAGCGATGTGGTAGTCACGGCCCTCGGTATCGATGTCCGCTGCTGAAGCAGTATTCCATGCAAAGGCTCCGGCGGATAAGAAGGCAAGCGCGCAGGCTGCGATCAGGAAGCGTTTTTTGATGGTAGTCATAATGGGGCTCCTTTCGGGGGAAGACAGCAGCAAACCGATAAGTGACATTTCGTTGCTTGGCAGAATTAGAAATTAGAAATGAGAAATGGTAGAGCGGCGCGGCAAAGATTTATAGCGCCGCCATTTCTATCCTTGGATGGCGCATCCGAGAAAGCGGGGGAATCCACGTATGAGAAATCAATATTTTTAGCATTTGCGGCGCTCTATGAATTGTGCGCCGCACCTTCATTTCTCATTTCTCATTTCGCATTTCTAATTCACTGGCTGCAGGGGCAACAGTCAGGTGTGTGGGGCGGGTGTCTTCCCTGACATCACAAGCGATGCCACTCTACGTCATCCTCATCGGTATGACGTTTCTTTTCTGGATGGGCTTTTTCTTCATCCTTCTTCAGCTGATCGGGATGGAGTTCGTAATACTTCTTCTCCCAGTCTTTCAGCTCGCGCTGGGCGGGCTTCTTGGCCTCTGCCTGCTGGGTATTCTGCGGCGATGGATCCTTGGCGCTCGCGGTGTCAGCGAGGAGGGCGGTGCCCGTGAGGGCAAGACCTAAGAGAGAAGCGGTGAGGAGTACATTCAGTTTTTTCATGATGATTCATCCTTTCTTTCAGGGCGGCAGGGAGCCGCATAAAAAATCTGCTGTACTCAGTATATATAGAAACGCAGGGAAAGGGAAGGGGAGAAAGGGTTCAAGGTTCAAGGTTCAGGGTTCAGGGTTAGCCCATGGGGCGGCTCGTCCACTGATTGTGGATGAAAGATTTACTCGCCAGTTAGGAGTTAGGAGTGGTGGTGCGGCGCATCAAAATATGGAAGCGCCGCGGAGGTTTGGAACTGGCGGTTTTCTCGTATCGCAAACCTAATCCCTAGCCACTCATCCCTAGCTACCAGTCCCCAGTCCCCAGTCACTAGTCACTAGTCACTAGTCACCAGTCACTGATTTTCCTCTTCCTTCGGTGTTGCTGGTGCGTCTTGGGCCGGTGTCTGGTCGTGCTCGTTCTGATGATGAGCTCGGGTATCCATTTTAGGACTTGGCTGAGCCATCATGGGCGCGCGCTGTTCTTCTTTTCTGGGACGGGCTGCGGGCGGGGGCATTTTGTCCCGTTTGTCCGGCTTATCTTTTTTATCCTTCCCGAAGGTTTCCATGATTTTGGGGCGGTTCATCTGTGCCCAGTCTCTGTAGGCAGGGGCATCATTCACGAGGAAGGAGGCCGCGGCGCTCATCATGGAGATGATCGCGAGTGCGATGCAGACGACGATCTTTTTCA
>CAVBQN010000123.1:0-4802 GCA_963597545.1 Fusicatenibacter saccharivorans | reverse complement strand
CTCTGTATAAAAATCCAAGAATGAAATCTGACAACGATTTAATCAGTGTTTCCCTAGAATAATAAAAATTCTAAAGGCTTCTATAGGGGAGAAGTCTTTAGAATTTTTGCTATTAGTAAGAAAAATCATCATATCGGAGGAAGCAAGATGCATTCTATGAATGAATTATTCACCAAGGTGGATGAAAATAAAAAAGCCATGCTCGAGACATGGCGCATGCTGGTCGATCGTGACTGCGGCTCTGCCAATAAGGCAGGAGTCGATGCAGTAGGGAAGGATATTCAGCATTTCCTTGAAGCGCTTGGCTTTGCCGTGCGTTTTCATACCTACGAGAAGGCGGGAAATATGCTTGTCGCAGAGTACGGCGATATGAGGAAGCCCTTCGTCATCCTGACAGGCCATATGGATACCGTCTTTGCAGATGGGACAGCGGCGGCTCGTCCTTTTACCATCAAAGACGGTAAGGTCACCGGTCCGGGTGTCTTGGATATGAAGGGCGGCGTCACCATTCTTCTCTATGCCGTGAAATTCCTGCTCGAAAGCGGCTATGATCGCTATCCGATCAAGATCATTCTGGCGGGTGATGAAGAAGTGGGGCATCAGAAATCGGAGGGCGTATCGGACTACAAGCAGGAAGCGCAGGGGGCGCTCATGGCTTTCAATCTGGAAACGTCTTTCCTAGACGGAAGCATCGTCATAGAGAGAAAAGGCTGCGCGCAGTACCTCTTCGAAGTGACGGGCGTCGGCGCACATGCAGGAAACAACCCGCAGGATGGCAGAAGCGCGGTCGAGGAGCTCGCCCATAAGATTCTGGATATCCAAAGCGAGACGGATTACGAGGAAGGGACGACGGTCAATGCCGGCGTCATCGGCGGCGGCACAGTAGCCAACGCTGTGCCGGAGCATGCATGGTGCAAGGTCGATGTCCGCTTTGCCAAAAGCGAGGGGATCGAGCGTATAGATCGTGATTTCAAAGACATCGCTGCCCGTCAGTATGTCAATGATACGACGACAGTCGTGAAGCCGCTGATCGTATTCCCAGCCATGGAAAGACTTTCTGCATCGGAAACACTCTTTGCCAGAGCCGAAGCCGTCGCAGAGACATATGGTTTTCCCAAAATGAAAGCCATCGCTGTTGGCGGCGGCAGTGACTCAGCGAATCTCACTGCGGTCGGTATCCCGACACTCTGTGCGCTGGGCGTCAAGGGCGAATTCAATCACACCGAGCGTGAATGGGCGGACGAAGCGTCTCTTTATGAACGCACCAAACTTCTGATGACATTCTTATGTGAGCTGTAAAAGGTTTGTGACTAGTGGCTGGTGACTAGTGACTGGGATTCTCCGGCATCGTCATCCCGAGCGTAGCCGAGGGATCTCTACTACACTGCAGGAATCAGCGTGTATGCGCCGAGGGAAAACGATGTCTTGGTGCTACCTCACATCAGGCAATGATCGTTCTGCAAGAGAGATCGAGGGCTGCGCTCGAGATGACGACGACGCGAAGCGCTATCAAAACTCCGCGGCGCTTCCATATTTTTATGCGCCGCACCTCCATGGGCTAACCCTGAACCTTGAACCTCTCACAGCTTGTACTGCTCGAGCGCAGCGATCAGGGCTTTGGCATGAACCGGCTTGGAAAGGCAGGCATTCATGCCTGCGGCGAGGACTTCGTCCTCTACATCCTGGTAAGTATTTGCGGTGACTGCGATGATCGGGATGGTGAGGGCATCGACGCGGGGAAGGGCACGGATGGCTTTCGTGGCCGCAAAGCCGTCCATACCGGGCATGACGAGATCCATGAGGATAGCATCAAAGGTGTTGAGATCCGATTTCTCAAAAGCACGGATGGCTGCTTTGCCGCTGCTGGCGGTAGAGGCCGTGGCACCGGCGTCCTTAAGCGTGGCGATGAGGATTTCCTGGCTCAAGGTATTGTCATCGACCACCAGTACATGGAAGCCTCGGATGCCGTCCTTTCCGGTGTGAGCGATGCGTGGAGACAGCGAGGAGTCTTGATGGGAGAATTGATCTTCTACGAGAGATTTCAGCTTATTCTGGTAGGCGAGAAGTGCATCGATGTAGGCAGACTGCCTTCTGGCATTCTTACGATAGAGGTACATAACGCCTGCAAAAACGAGAAAGGCGATCGTGTAGCCGATGTAGAAAACGTGGTAGCGATGGTAAACAGCAGGAAGGGAGCGATCCATAGCATAGTCCTCCATCCACTTTTCCTGCAGCCTTTCAAGCGTGCCATCGTGGGACATCTGTCGAAGATAATTATTGATCTCATCTCTAAGACCGATCTCATCCTTTGAGACACCAAAGGCGGGATAGCTTCCCAGAAGCATGAGGCCGGGCTCGATATTGAAATGATTCTTCTGGATGATATCCTGCGCGACAACCCCGTGGCAGATGCCGTAGTCCACGTCACCGCCCTCGACGGCAGCAAGGATGGACGTATTCGTAGGATACTCGACGTAAGTACAGTTAAAATCAAAGCTGGTCATCAGGACAGAGTTTTTCATGAGGGCGACACGCTTGCCCGAAAGCTGGCTTACGTGGCTGACCGGCTCTTTGCCAAAGACCTGCATGGTGTCGGCACTCGTCGGGATGGTCTTGACGACGTCCGGCATGTTCGAGTAGATCTCAAGGCCGGAGAGTACATCGACTTTGCCATCCTGCAGCATCTTCCGGCAGGTCGGCCAGTCACCTGTGAAGAGCTCCAGCTTGCGCTGCATACGGCTGGCCAAATGATAGAGGATCTCTACGTCCATGCCCGAGAGCTGCCCCTCTTTGTTCACGAAGGAATGAGGCGCAAAGTCACTCGCAACAGCCACGCGAAGCACCCGGCTGTTCGATCGCACCAAGGGCGCTGCATCCACGCCGATCGGTTTTCGGAAAAGACCCATCTGCCATCCTGTAAAAAGGAGGGGGGCGAGGACGCCGAGAAAGAGAACCATATACAAAATCAGGTCGAATCGATTGAGACTATTCTTTCGCTGGTACATGGGAAAATCCTTTCCAAAAAATTCGAAGCCTTTAAGGAAACGCTGATTCAATCGCAGAGTTCGATTTTACAAGAATTTTTATACATAGCTTCGTCATACCCTTCCTTAAATAGCTCGCTATTCGCGTCAGGCTATTCCTCGCTATGCATAAAATTTCAAGAGTAAAATCCGACAACGATTTAATCAGTGTTTCCTTAAGAAGGATACGATCAGGAGAAAAACAAGGGCTTTTCATTCATATTACTATAGACAGCGCCTTTTTGAAAGGAGAAAATGCATCCGATTTCCACTTGACGCGGGTGCTTTCGTTTAGTAGTATAAATTTGTTTATCCTTAAACGGTGAAAAAAACATGCTGATACATTCTGAATATGACCGCATCAGGATGTTCAAAGTAGAAAGGCAGGATGGAAATGAAAGCACCTATCGAAGAAATCAATGCATTTGTCGATCGGAACAAAGAGGAAATGCTTCTTTTCTGGGAGCAGCTTGTGAACCGACAGGCGGGCTCGAAAGAAGTGGACCGTGTGAATCGCATCATGCATTTTCTGAAGGAACATTTTGAACGAGAGGGCATCGACTGCCGCCTTGTAGACAGCAAGGGGAGTGCGGATGTGCTGGTGGCGGAGCTCAATCCAGATGTCCCCGGTGCGCCGCTTCTCCTTTCAGGGCATTGCGACACCGTATTTCCTTCCGGCAGCTATCCGGAGTATCCCTTCCATATCGAAGACGGCTTTGCCAGAGGCCCCGGCGTACTGGATATGAAATGCGGGGTAGCACAGATCTTCTATCTTCTGGTCGCACTGAAGCACTTCGGCTATCGTGATCGTCCTGTCAAAGCCATCTTGGTCGGAGATGAAGAGACGAGCCATTATGGCGGCATCGCAGACCAGATCCTGAAAGACGAAGCGAAGGGCGCGCTGTGCTGCTTCAATATGGAAAGCGGACGCCTCGATCACTGCATGACCGTAGGTCGTAAGGGCTGCCTTGACTGCCATATCACGGTGCGCGGCGTCGCTGCGCATGCAGGGAACGACTATCTCAAAGGCAAGAATGCCATCGTCGAAATGGCCCAGAAGCTGCCGCTCCTTCAGGCACTTACCATCTATGAGGAAGGTCTCACGGTCAGCGTAGGGACGATCAAGGGCGGCACCGTCTCGAATGCGGTCCCTGACTACTGCTACGCCGAGCTCGATGTGCGCTACAAGAAACAGAAGCATATGGACTATGTGAAGGAAAAGATGCAGGAGATCTGCGATAAAACCTTCATCGAAGGCACTACAACAAAGATCGAATTTGTCGCGCCCATGCCTCCTTTCGAAGAAACGAAAGCCAATCATCAGCTGCTCTCTCATATCAATCGCGTCGCGAAAGACTGCGGCTATGAGCCCTTTGGCGCGATCTACGTCGGTGGCGGTTCGGATGCCTCCTATATCTCCAGTATGGGTGTGCCCACCGTCTGCTCCATGAGTGCAGAAGGCAGCGGCGCACATACCATGGAAGAAAAAGCCTCCGTCGAGAGCTTCTATTCCCGCTGGATCATTGCCCTCGCATCCATCATGGAGATCGATCAGTATGCGGGGAGTAAGTGACTAGTGGCTAGGGACTAGTGACTGGGGATGAGGGTCTAGGCTCCCCTCTCAGCTGTGTAATGCTATTAAGTTAAGCGGCAGAACATTCTTGGCTCCCCATCGGGGGAGCTGCCCGGAGGGCTTGTGCAAGCGAACTGGATTTTTAGGAGTGAAGCGACGCGAAAATCCAGTGAGACGCCATTTCGAGCGAAGTGAGATGAGGGGGC
>CAVBQN010000122.1:0-5240 GCA_963597545.1 Fusicatenibacter saccharivorans | reverse complement strand
AATATCGATAGCATCGGACTATTCAACATAGCACGCTATACCGCTGGCATGCCCCTATTGCCTTCGGCACTTCCCCCGAAGGGGGAAGCAAGTCGTTACGGTGCTAACATTTTCCTTAACTTAATAGCATTGCATGCGTGGGAAGGCCGTACTCTGGCCACCGCTTTGCGTCGAGTGGATCATGGGCGATGCCCGAGGGCCGGCGAAAGGCAGGCTTTCTGATATGGCTTGACAGGTCGCGAATGACAAAGATTTTTCGCTTGCGCTCGAAATGACAATGCGAGAGAGTGACTAGTCACTAGTCACTAGTCACTAGTCACTAGTCGCTAGTCACCAGCCACCCAAACCGCACAGCCAATTTCATTTCGGGGAGATAAAAATGAGTGGTTTATTTATTTTGAACAGCGTCCTGCTCGGCGTGGGACTTGCGATGGACGCCTTTTCTGTTTCGCTTGCGAATGGCCTTGCGAATCATTCCCTTCGCCTCCGCACCATGTGCCTCATCGCGGGGACCTTCGGCTTTTTCCAATGGCTGATGCCGATGGCAGGCTGGGTATGTGTGAATCGGATCGTCGATCTTTTTCAGGTCCTGCTCCCGCTCGTGCCGTGGGCATCGCTGGTCCTGCTCGTCGCCATCGGCGGGCTCATGATCCGCGACGGTCTCTCCGGGGAAGAAGAGGATGTCAAAGTCAGCGTGGGCTT
Source organism: Fusicatenibacter saccharivorans (assembly GCA_963597545.1). Lineage (GTDB taxonomy): Bacteria > Bacillota > Negativicutes > Veillonellales > Dialisteraceae > Dialister > Dialister saccharivorans_A. The sequence goes on along the minus strand of CAVBQN010000122.1, from coordinate 4,538 downwards.
CCGCTACCTGCTGATCCAGGGGCTCGCGACCTCCATGGACGCGCTCTCCGTCGGCTTCACCTTGGCTGAGTACCCATTCGCCCAAGCGATGCTCGCAAGTATCATCATCGGCATCGTGACCTTCGCCATCTGCATCGCAGGGCTCTTCCTCGGGAAACGCTTCGGCATGAAGCTCGCGGATAAGGCGACCATCTTAGGCGGCGTGATCCTCATCGGGATCGGGCTGGAAATATTCTTCGGCGCGTGAGGATAGAGGGGTAGCCCTTAGGGGGGGCTGCCCCTTGATTGTGGAAGAAAGCTTTGCTTGAATGCGAAATTAGAAATGAGAAATGAGAAATGGTGGTGCGGCTTCGCCGCGAATATATATGGGGCGATGCCCGAAAGTAGTATTCAAGTGACTGGTGACTCGTGACTAGTGACTGGAATGCCAGCTCAGGGCATCGCCATTATTTTTATACTCCGCGCGCCTCCCTGCTTTTATGCGCCGCACTACCATTTCTCATTTTTCATGCAAGCGAAGCTTTCAAACGGAATCAAAGGATGCCACGCCCCAAGGGCTAACCTTGCACCTGTTCTATACCGATTTTCGAAGTCATCTTATGACTTCAATGCCTTTCATTCATATACACCGCCTGCGACACGAGTAAACGCAAATAACAAGCATATACTTGTTCAATAAACGCTTTACAAGCACTTTACCTGTTGTTTACGAAAAAACAGAATGATAAAATATTTCTGATAAACGTGCAACAGAATAGAGGGGCGATGAAGCCTTCAGAAAGACGGACTATCCTCTTGCACGATTTTGAGGGAGCATCTCGGAAGATGCAAGGAGGAAACCTATGAATAAGAAACTGGCATTGCTCGGTGTCGCAGTTCTTTCCGCAGGCATTCTTTTCGCCGGCTGCGGAAACAAAGACAAGAAAGCCGCAGGCGACGCTGCATGGAAACCAACGAAGGATGTCAAGGTCATCGTGGCGTACAAGGCGGGCTCCGGCACGGACACCGGCGCGCGTCTCTTGACGAACAGCGCGAAGAAATATGTCGGACAGACACTCGTCATCGAAAATAAACCGGGCGCTGACGGCAAGATCGGCTGGACGGAGCTTGCAAAATCCAAGCCGGACGGACAGACCATCGGCTTCATCAACCTGCCGACCTACACCACGCTCGCGCAGATGGAAGGCTCTGCCTTCACGGACAAGTCCATCGTCCCGATCTGTAACCACCTGACAGAAACGGCTGTCGTCGTGGTCAAGAAGGATGCGAAGTGGAACAGCTTGAAGGAACTCGTTGCAGATGCACAGGCAAATCCGGGACAGCTGAAATGCTCGACGAATGGCGTGCAGGCTTCGAATCACACCGCAGCCCAGCTCCTTGCACAGTCTGCGAAATTTGAATACAACGCGGTTCCTTATGGCGGAACGGCTGACCAGCTCCTCGCTCTCCGTCAGGGCGAAGTCGATTTCTCCTGCGCGAAAGTCGCTGACGTGGCAAAACTCATCAAAGGCGACAGCGCAGAGCTGAAAGTATTGGGCGTCTATGCGGAAAAGAGAGACCCGCAGCTCCCAGATGTACCGACGCTGGGCGAACTCGGCTACTATAATAAATGGTACGGCTCCGCGCGCGCGCTCGTCGCTCCGAAGGGCACCCCGGACAATGTGATCAAGTTCTATGAAGATGCGTTCAAGAAGACCATGGAAGATCCGGAAGTCAAGAAAGCCCATGAAAATGCGGGCATGGTCATTGACTTCAAAGACAGCAAAGCCCTCGGCCAGATGATCGCAGAACAGATGGACTTCTGCAAGAACGTTGTTTCTAAGCTGTATGCGAAATAATTGAGGGCGCAGTGTTAGCCCGTGGGGCGTGCCGCTCTTTGGTTGGGGATGAAAGCTTCGCATAAATTAGGAATGAGGAATTAGGAATTAGGAATGAAGGTGGCGGCTTCGCCGCAGAGTATAAATAGGGCGATGCCCGAAGGCGGTATTCAAGTCACTAGTCACCAGTCACTAGTCACTCCTAATCCCCAATCCCTAATCCCTAGCTACTCATCCCTGCTTTCAAACTTCAGGTCGATAGGTTCAGGATTCGCAGCGTAATCCCTATTCTCTGGAAATCACAAAAGCGAGAAACGAGAAGGTGCAAACGCTCGTTTCTCGCTTCTGCTTTCTGGTGATTAGTAGCTGGTGACTGGTGACTAGTGACTGGTAGCTAGGGATTAGTAGCTAGTGGCTAGGGATTAGGTTGGCGATACGAGAAAACCGCTGGTTTCAATTTTCCGCGGCGCTTTCGTAATTTTATGCGCCGCACCAACCCCATGGAACCTCTTGAACCTATAGAACCCGTTCCCCCTCTTTCGCATGCAATCACGGGACGATACGCCCCATGAGCCAACCCTGAATCCTTCCCCCATTTTCCAAAGGAGTCAAACCATTTCATGAAAAAATCAGATATCTATATCTGCGGCTTCATGTACGCTTTCAGTTTCTTTTTCCTCTACCTGACGCAGAGCTTCCCTCTCGGGGCGCGGCACTATCCGCACTTCGTCATCGGGCTCCTGCTCCTTCTCACCACTGTCCGCGTGGGGCAGATGGTGCGTGACTACCGGAGAGAAAAAACTTCGGAAAACGACATGCCGGTCCTCTTTGACGGCTTTATGCCGAAACAATTCTGGACCATGTTTGCGGCCTTCATCCTCTACTTTGTCATGATGTACCTCGTCGGTTTCTATCCCGCATCCCTGGTCTACCTGCTCTTCTGTCTGAAATTCTTCAAGATCCGTCCGCTCTACATTCTGCTGGTCCTCGCCGGTATGGTGGTGCTGGTATTCGGTACCTTTGATCTCTTCCTGAATGTGCCCCTTCCGATGGGCATGCTCATCGAAGACTTGCTCTAAGGAGGAAATGACATGGATGCGAATACATTAGCACTGATGGCTCAGGGCTTCGGTAATGCTCTGGACCCTATGAATCTTCTCATGATGGTGATCGGCGTCACCATCGGCGTCATTGTCGGCTGTATGCCAGGGCTCTCCGCGGCGATGGGCGTCGCGCTCCTCCTGCCTCTCACCTTCGGGATGAAGGCAGAAACAGGCCTCATCATGCTCGGCGGCATTTACTGCGGCGCCATCTTCGGCGGCTCCATCTGCGCCATCCTGATCCACACCCCGGGCACTCCGGCTTCGGCTGCGACCGCACTCGATGGCTATGAGCTCACCAAACAGGGACGCGCGGGCAAAGCGCTCGGCACCGCCTGCACCGCTTCTTTCTTCGGCGGGCTTCTCTCCTGCATTTCCCTCTACTTCTTCGCACCGCTCCTTGCAGAGCTTGCGATGAAATTCGGCAGTCCGGAATATTTCTGGCTCGCCCTCTTCGGACTCACCATCATCGCCGGCGTCACCACCGGCTCCATGGTCAAGGGCCTCATGAGCGGCGCCTTCGGGCTCATCCTCTCCACCATCGGCATGGACCCGATGGAAGGGACCGCGCGCTACATGTTTGGTGTTGATGAGCTTTACAACGGCATCAACGTCACCTGCGCGATGATCGGCCTCTTCTCCATGTCCCAGGTCTTCATCCTCATGGAAAAAGCCATCAAGGAACGCGGAAACATTGTGAAATTCAAAGACTCCGTGCTGCTCAAAGCCCATGAACTGAAACAGATCGCGCCGACCGTCATCCGCTCCTGGCTCATCGGGAACATCATCGGCATCCTTCCTGGTGCGGGCGCCTCCATCGCCTGCTTCCTCGGCTACAATACTGCCAAGCAGTTCTCCAAGACACCGGAGAAATTTGGACACGGCTCCATCGAAGGCGTCGCGGGCTCCGAAGCAGCGAACAACGCCGTCACCGGCGGCTCCCTCATCCCGACGCTGACTCTCGGCATCCCGGGTGAATCCGTCACCGCCGTCCTCATGGGCGGCCTCATCATCCAGGGCCTCCAGCCGGGACCGGAGCTTTTCACCAAGTACGCGCCGATGACCTACACCTTCTTCGCCGGCTTCGTCATCGTACAGTTCTTCATGCTCCTCATCGGACTCGGCGGCTGCCGCATCTTCGCGCACATCGCCAAGATTTCCGATGCCATCCTCATCCCGTGCATCTTCGTCCTCTGTGTCGTCGGCTCCTTCGCCATCAATAACAGCTTCGTCGACGTCGTCCTCATGTTTATCTTCGGCGTCATGGGATACCTCATGCGTAAGATGGGCCTCAATACCGCTGCCGTCGTCCTCGCCCTCATCTTAGGGCCGATCGGCGAGCGCGGTCTGAGGAGAAGCCTCACCCTTTCGGGCAACGACGTTTCCATCCTCTTCTCCACCCCGATCTGCTGGGTCCTCATCATCCTCTGCATCCTCTCCGCCTTCTCGCCTCTTCTTATGGACTGGCTAAAGAAAGGGAAAGCAGCCATCAAGGGATGATTCGCTGCACGCAAAAGGCGATGTGAAATAACGATCATCTCATTTTCGCGTTCAATCTGCCGCGGAGGACTTGCAGCTCTCATAGGAGTGACCGGGAAACCTTATCCCAGCTGTCTTTCAT
>CAVBQN010000121.1:0-5277 GCA_963597545.1 Fusicatenibacter saccharivorans | reverse complement strand
ACATGCCGCCCTGTCACGGCGGAGATCGTCAGTTCAAATCTGATCCGGGTCGCCACTTTTATTTGCCTCGGTAGCTCAGTTGGTAGAGCAAAGGACTGAAAATCCTTGTGTCAACGGTTCGATTCCGTTCTGAGGCACCATTCCTGCGGCTGTGGCGGAATGGCAGACGCGCTACTTTGAGGGGGTAGTGATCTTTCGATCGTGTGAGTTCAAGTCTCACCAGCCGCACCACTCTTTTTTCTACTTGATTCCCTCAATTCAATTTTATATGCGGTCGTGGCGGAACTGGCAGACGCGCTATCTTCAGGCGGTAGTGGAGTAATCCGTGAGAGTTCAAATCTCTCCGACCGCACCACTAAAATGAGAAAAAGCTCATCCATTGGATGGGCTTTTTTATTGCGCTTTCCGGAATGGAGCGTGGGGCTTTTTCTCTGGCAGCGTGTCTTGCGCCGTCCTGCGGCAGGTATTTTTGTATCGGTATTCTAAGAAAGAGGAGATCTTTTTCATTCGCTGCGAGGCGAAGAATGTGTACCCGCTCTAAATGGGAAGCCTCTCTGCCCGGCGCGATTATGATATAATATATACTACGATGTCTGCCCCTTTTACAAGGCGGCGGATGACGCATTGGGGATCGGTGCCGCGATGTCATTCGTGCGATGCACCCTCCTTCAAAGCTTATAACCCTTTGAACCTGTTGCCCATCGGCATGGGGCTTTGGCATTGATTGGCACGCGAGTGCGTACCCTCATGGAGTTTACTATGGAAAAGAAATTGGTCATCATTGATGGCAGCAGCCTTTTATACCGCGCGTTCTATGCGCTGCCGCCCACTATGACATCGCCGGATGGGATCCCGACGAATGCGGTCTATGGATTTCTGCGGATGCTGCTCGGTCTCTATCGCGATCTGGACCCGGAATATATGGCAGTGACCTTCGACAAGGATCGACACACCTTCCGCACGGAGATGTACGAGGGATACAAGGCTACGAGAAAGCCGGCACCGGATGAACTCGTGCCGCAGTTTGACCTCATCCGCGATGTGATGCAGGTGATGGGTGTCGCGGTGTACAGTCTTGACGGCTACGAGGGAGATGACATCTTAGGGACGCTCTCTCTTCGCTATGAAAAGGAAATGCCGGTCAATATCGTGACGGGCGACCGCGATGCGCTGCAGCTCTCAAGCAGCCGGACGACGGTCTTCCTCACGCAGAAGGGCATCACAAATATGGCGGCCATGACGCCGGAAGCGGTCTTTGAAAAATACCACATAGAGCCGCGTCAGGTGATCGATATGAAGGCGCTTATGGGGGATACTGCAGACAATATCCCCGGCGTGCCGGGGATCGGCGAGAAGACGGCTTTGAAGCTTATCACGCAGTATGACAATCTGAATAATCTCTATGCCCATGTTGAAGAGATCAAAGGCGCGCAGGGAAAAAAGCTTACTGCGAATAAAGAGCTGGCCTATCTTTCCTATGACCTGGCGACCATCAAGCGCGACGTGCCGCTGGAGACGTCTCTGGAAGAGATGCATCAGCCCGTTCATTTTGAGGAAATGCGTGTCCTTTTCCAAAAGCTCGGGATCAATCTTTTGCAGCAGTTCGCCGGTCTTCCGCGCTTCCGTGCGTTGGCGGAAGCGAAGAAAGAGAAGAGCCAGAGAGAGCTTGTGAAGGCTGAACCCTGGCAGGGAGAGACGTTTGACGAAACGGTCGCAGCCCTTTTGATCGACCGCTCCGGGATCGCACCTTTCTTCACGGCAAGGTCTGCGGTTGTTGTGAGTGAGGGACGGGCGTACACGGCGGTGCCGGCGCAGTATGAGAAGCTCGCGGAGGCCCTCGCGAAAGCGAAAGCCGTAGTGACAGTCGATGCGAAAGCCCTCACGGAGTCAGATTTCCCGGCCGATTCACTGCCCCTCTTTGATGTACAGATCGCCTCCTACCTGCTGGACCCCGCGCGCGTGACGTACCCCTTATCGTACATGGCAGGGCTCTATGGAGTGCCCGAAGTCTTTGCGGATGAGATGGAAGATTTCGCAGACAAGGGCAGTCTCATCGGAGATTTCCTGTCGAAGATCTATGGGCCGTGCTGCCGCAAGCTCGAGGAAAATGGAGTGATGACACTTTTCACGGACGTGGAAGAGCCGCTCGTCAAGGTGCTTTCCGCGATGGAGAAGGCCGGCATCGCGACAGACCAGCAGCGCTGGCAGGAGGTCAAGGCGGACATGGAGAGTGAGCTGCGCCTCCTCGTGAAGGATATCTACACCGAGGCAGGGGAACCATTCAATATCAATTCGCCCAAACAGCTCGGACATATCCTTTTCGAGAAGCTGGGGATGCCGGCGGGCAAGAAGACGAAGACCGGCTACTCGACCGCTGCGGACGTGCTGGAGAATCTGGCGGTCAGCTATCCCTTTGTGGGGAAGATCCTTCGCTACCGCACGCTTTCGAAGCTGATCTCCACCTACCTCGAAGCGCTGCCGAAGCTCATCCGTAAGGAAACGGGCCGCATTCATGGCTCCTTCAACCAGACGGTGACGGCTACGGGTCGTCTTTCAAGCTCGGATCCGAACCTGCAGAACATCCCTGTCCGCACGGAGGAAGGAAAGAAGATACGCTCCCTTTTTGTACCGGGTGAGGGCTATGACTGCTTCATCTCTTCGGACTACTCGCAGGTCGAGCTCCGTATTCTTGCGCATATGTGCGGTGATGAGAGTCTGATCGCGGCCTTTGCAAACCATGAGGACATCCACCGCCGCACCGCGGCCGAAGTGCTGGGCATCCCCTTCGAAGAAGTCACCGACGAGCAGCGAAGCCATGCGAAGGCCGTCAATTTCGGCATCATCTACGGCATCAGCGGATTTGGCCTGTCCAAGCAGCTCGGCATCACGCCAAAGCAGGCGCAGGACTATATCGACAGGTACAATGCCCGCTACCCGAAGATCCATGACTTCATGCAGCGTATGATCGAAGAGGCCAGGGAGACGGGACGCGCCGTCACGCTTTTTGGTCGCTATCGCGAGCTTCCGGACATCCGCAGCAAGAATTTCATGCGCCGTTCACTCGCAGAACGTATGGCGATGAATACACCGATCCAGGGCACGGCCGCAGATATCATGAAGATGGCCATGATCGCCGTCTATGACAAGCTGAGGAAGGGCCACTATAAGAGCCGCGTCCTTCTGCAGGTCCATGATGAATTGGTCGCAGAGGTGGTGGCGGAGGAAAAAGAGGAGATCGCTGCTCTTTTAAAAGAAACGATGGAATCCGTCGTCACGCTCAAAGTCCCGCTCCTCGCTGACGTCAATGCGGGGAAGAACTGGGCGGAAACGAAGTGAGCGGAGAGGCTGGAGACTAGTGACTAGGGGTTAGGGATTAGTAGCTAGGGATTAGGTTTGCGATACGAGAAAACCGCTAATTTCAAACCTTCGCAGCGCTTCTGATTTTTATGCGCCGCACCACTATTTTGCATTTCTCATTTCTAATTCAAATGAAGATTTCAAACATAATCAAAGGACACCCCGCCCCACGGGCTAACCCTGAACTCTGAACCCTGAACCTTGAACCCTGAACCCTGAACCTTGAACCCTTACCCCTTTTCTCATTATCATTCAAAGGAAGTTATCTCATTATGTATCGTATCGGATTATCCGGCGGCGTAGGCTGCGGGAAAAGCACAGTCTCCTCCTACCTGAAGGAGCTGGGGATCCCCATCATCGATGGGGACATGCTCGCGCGCGAGGCAGTGCGGCCGGGCAGTGCGGTCATGGAAGACATCCGGCGCGCCTTTGGCGAGGCCATTTTCAATGAGGATGGGACGCTCGATCGGCTGAAAACGGCAGCAATCGTTTTCACGAAGGAAGAGAAACGCCAGCAGCTGAATGCCATCATCCATCCTTTCATCTGGCGCCGCACGCAGGAAGAGCTTCTGAAGGCCCAGGAGGAAGGTCATGACCTTGTTGTACTCGACATGCCGCTCCTCTTGGAGATCTCCTGGCAGCTGCGTGTGGAAGAAGTCTGGATCGTCAAGGTACCGCTGGAAATGCAGATCGAGCGTGTCACGCTCCGCGACGGTTTCACCAGAGAGCAGGTCCTGGACCGCATCCATAAGCAGATGCCGACGGACAATAAATTGAACTACGCGGATGTCATCATCGATAACAGCCGCTCCGTCGAAGACACGCGCCGCCAGGTGAGAGAAGCCCTCGCGAAGGCGAAGGAACGGATGAGGAATATTAGGGACTAGTGGCTGGTGACTGGTGACTGGTGACTAGTGACTGGTAGCTAGGGATGAGTAGCTAGGGATTAGGTGTCTTCAGCGACTGGTGACTAGTGACTTAAATACCACTTTAGGGCATCGTCCCATATATACTTCGCGGCGTTTCTGATTTTTATGCGCCGCACCAGCACTCCTCACTCCTAACTCCTCACTTCTAACTGGCGAGCAAAGCTTTCATCCTCAATCAGTGGACAAGCCGCCCTATGGGCTAACCCTGAACCCACAACCCCGAATCCCACATCATTTTTACATGAAAGGAGGCATCCATGAGAACCGCGTTGAAACGGAAAAAGAGAGAAGTCCACAGACACCAGGGAAATACGGGAGCCATGCTCTTCACCCTTCTTCTGGCCATTCTATGCGGCCTTGTGCTCTACATCCTTTCGGACATTTCCTTCATGCGTCCTTCGCGGGAGATTTCTCTCCTCATTTCAGAGAGCGCGAAGAAGGAAGAGATCTCGCCTGCTCTTTTAGAAGCCGTCATCCTGACGGAGAGCAAATTCGATAAAAAGGCGGTCTCCCATGTGGGCGCGATCGGCATGATGCAGCTCATGCCGGATACCGCAGAGTGGATTTCCGAGGAAAGCGGTCTTCCGGCAAACCGTCTGGAGCGTCCCGAAGAAAATATTCCGCTGGGCGCTTGGTATATCAATTACCTTTTGAAGGAGTATCACAATAACGAAGTCCTTGCACTGGCCGCGTACAATGCGGGGCGCGGCAATGTGGACCAGTGGATGAAGGACTATGGGTGGAAGGAAGGCTTCTCTGATCTGAACCAGATCCCTTTCCCGGAAACGCGGGAATTTGTGAAGTCCGTCACCACCGCAAGAGACCGCCTCGAGGAGGAAAGAGCGGAGACGTGACTGGGATTAGGGACTAGTGGCTGGGGACTAGTGACTGGTGACTAAGGACTAGGAATCAGAAGTCCGAAGTCTGAAATCCGAAGTCTGAAATCCGAAGTCTAAAGTCTAAAGTCTAAAGTCTAAAGTCTAAAGTCTAA
>CAVBQN010000120.1:0-5349 GCA_963597545.1 Fusicatenibacter saccharivorans | reverse complement strand
GTAGCCCCCTCAGCCCTTCGGGCAGCTCCCCCGATGGGGAGCCAAGAATGATCTGACGCTTAACTTAATAGCATTACCTAGAGGGGAAGGCTGCCGATACGAGCATACAGTCATCTATCGTTGCAGCGCTCTGCGCTACCTTCATTCCCAACTTTCCCATACGGGATCTTTTTTCCCCACGAAAAAAAGACCCCGCGCACAGCTTAAGGAAGCAATGATTCCATCGTTGCCAGATGGAATCATTGCTTCCTTAAAACTATACACGTGAGTCTCGCATTTTAAAGCAAGCCAGGCAGGATGTACGGGTCACTGCCAGTATGTTGACGGGCTCCACCGAAGTGGCTGCTACTCCCTCACTTATTTGAGAATGATAGCATGAAAAGCGTCCAGTGTCAAAGGGTTGGGAAGTGACTGGTGACTAGTCACTAGTGACTGGTGACTGGTCACTGGTGACTGAAATGCAGCCTTTGGACACCGCCTCTATCGACCCATCAGAGCCCGATGGACTTCTAGACTTAGAGAGAGGTGAGAAGTGCTGGAAAGGGCACACAATTCATCTAGTGTCCCAATACCCTCTCATTATATAAAACAGTTTGTCCATCATTTATATAAAACTCTGCGGCGCTTCCTCATTTTATGCGCCGCACCTTCACTCCTCACTCCTAACTTGATTAGAAGTTGACTTAAATGCCAATTATTTAGAAAACGCAATACTAGGAAAACGCCCTTCTCTCCGGATGACAGAAAGGACGTCCTCCCAATCCCCAAACTGATACGGCGTCATCTGGTCAAGCTGCTTGCGGTCGGCATCAGAGTATCGGTCATGGAGCACGGCGAAGTCGATGCCGGCATTTCTTGCCGCGGTCGCACCCGCCAGCGAATCCTCGAAGATGAAGCATTCTTCTTTGGAAAGACCCATGTCCCCCAGCACTTTGAGGTAGATGGCCGGGCTTGGCTTGATTTCCGGCGCATCTTCCTGCGTGTAAATCCTCGTGAAGCAGGAATCGAGCGGTGCTTTGCCGCGGATATTTTTATTTTCCTTCCGATATACTTCCATATTGCCGCGGCGCGTGGTGCTGGCGATCACGAGTGTCTTCCCATCTTCCTTGAAAGCATGGAGTACCTCCGGTGCGCCCGGCTTGTAGTCCACGACCTCTTTCAGGAAATGCTGCGCTATGCGGTAGCGCTCCTGCAGAATGTCTTCGGCCTGCCATGCGGAGGCATACGTTTTTCCCAGATCCTCGCAGTAAGAAAGATACGGTTTCTCCGCATCCCGATGCTCCTTCAGAAAACGCTCTCTTCTCTGCTGGACATCGCCCTCTGCCATGGCAGACCCGCCAAGCGTTTGGATCAGCTGAAGATCCACCTGATTCCACACGCCGACGGAATCGATCAGCGTCCCGTCCATATCAAAAATGATCGTCGACTTGTTTTCAAACATACATACTCCTTACTTCTTCAAGAATTTTTCGATGTCCGGATTCCGTTTGAGCGCGCAGAGCTCCTCTTCCGTCGGATAGACGGGGATGTCGCGGTCATGATTCACGAGGCAGAGGAAGCCCAGGATGTCTCCCGCGTCCGCGCGAAACTGATGCCACTGCCAGGGCGAGATGGTGATGAAATCCCCTTCCCTGACTTCATGCACATCACTTCCAAGAAGCGCGTGGCCTTTCCCTTTGAAAATCAAAACGACATGCATGTGCTCATGCTTTTCCAGCGAAGAGAAGCCATCCTTCTCCACCTGAAAATAACGGAACTGCACGGGAAGGTCGGCTTCATTATCAAAGAGGATCTGCTTCGTCACATCGCGAAAGACCCCGGGATTTTCTTTATATATATGAGGCGTGATGCCCTCCCAGCCATTCGGCTGGCTGTGAAATTTATAGATCATGGATGTCCTCCTTATGGAATGGGTTCGGGGTTGGCCCGTGGGGCGTGATGCTCTTTGATTGCGGCTGAAAGAGGTTCAGCGGGTTCAACAGGTTCAGAAGGTTCAACGGTGGTGGTGCGGCGCATAAAAATATGGAAGCGCCGCGGAGTATAGATGGTGGCGATGTCCGAAGGTGGCATTTCAGTCACTAGTCACCAGTCACTAGTCACTCGAGGCTCCTAATCCCTAGCTACAAGTCCCAAGTCACCAGCTACCAGTCACTTATCCCCGGCCTTCTACTCAGCAAATCCTCGGCAGTCCCTCTCCCCGAAGCGGAAGGATGCGGCGGCGTCCGCCGTAGAGCGTCTCGAGATGCACGCCGCTGCCCATGCTGACACGCCCGATCTCTTCGGCCTCTTTCCCATAGGGGAGCGCGCGGAGGATGCGAAGCGCCGTCTCTGCCTCGGCGGCGGGGAGCGCGATCAGCATCTTCCCTTCGTTCCCCATCGTCAGCGGGTCAAGCCCAAGTATGCCGGAGAGCGCTTTGATTTCCTCTCTGACCGGCAGCGCCTCTTCGGAGAGCGTGATGGAAACGCCGGAGACTTCTGCCAGCTCATTGGCGACGGTCGCAAGCCCCCCTCTCGTGATGTCGCGAATGCTGTGGACGGGCAGCTTCGCCGCCAGAAGGGCTTCCACCAGATGATTCAGAGGCGCGCAGTCGCTCACAAGCGTCGTCTTCATCTGCATGCGCTCTGTGAGGATGACGGCGTGATGGTCGCCCAGCGTCCCCGTGACGAGGATCGCATCCCCATCGTGAAGATTTCCTGCGGAGATCTCACAGTCCGGCGCGCGGTCGCCGAGACCCGCGGTATTGATGTAAAGGCCGCCCTTCCCTTCGATGACCTTTGTATCACCGGCCACGATCGTGACGCCCGCCTCCTTCGCCGTCTCTGCCATGGAGCGGACGATCGGCTCCAATACATCGGTGGAAAGTCCCGTCTCGAGGATGAAGCCCGCCGTCAGATAGAGAGGCCTTGCCCCCATCGAGGCCAGATCATTCACCGTCCCGCAGACGGAGAGCCGTCCGATGTCGCCGCCCGGAAAGAAGAGCGGCGAGACGACGAAGCTGTCCGTCGTCATGACCGGCACGCCGGAGAGCGGCGGCAGCACCGCACCGTCTTCCATGCGGTCTAAGATGGGATTTGTCAGGTATTTGGCAAAGAGAGAAGAAATCAGCTTCCCCGTCTCCTCGCCGCCGCTCCCGTGGCGAAGTTCGATATTCATAAATAGATGCTCCTTGTTGATTGATCGTTGGTTGGAAATAGGTTTAAGGGTTCAGGGTTAGCCCGCGGGGCGTATCGCCCTTTGATTGCGGGTGAAAGTTCTACTCTCTAGTTAGGAGTGAGGAATGAGGAGTGAGGAGTGGTGGTGCGGCGCAAAAAATTATGAAGCGCCGCGGAATTTTGATAGTGCTTCGCGCTATCGTCATCCCGAGCGTAGCCGAGAAATCTCTATAGCAGAACGCTCATTGCCTGATGTGCGGCAGCACCAAGACATCGTTTTTCCCCAGCGCATACACGCTGATTCCCACAGTGCAGTAGAGATCCCTCGGCTACGCTCGGGATGACGATGCTGGAGAATCCTAATCCCTAGTCACCAGTCACTAGTCACCAGCCACTAGTACCTAGCCACCAACTCACTTCTCTCGATAGGTGATGCAGCAGGCGCCTTCGGAGGAGACCATACAGGCACCAACAGGATGCTCGGGCGTGCAGGCGCGACCGAAACAGGGGCATTCTTCGCTCGTGATGCGGCCGGTCAGGACATCACCGCAGCGGCAGCCGGCGGGCATCCTGTCTTCTGAGAGTCCCCAGCTGCCCGCATCGAGCGCGCGGTATTTCTCCCGCAGATACAGCCCGGAGCCTGCGATCGTCCCAAGACCGCGCCACACGGCATCCCCCGGCGTGAAAACATCCGCAAGGAGAGCCAGTGCCTTCGGATTTCCCTCTTCCGTCACAACGCTCGGATACTCATTCCATAGTCCCCTCTTTTTCTGCGACGCCGCAAGCACGAGACGCGTCAGTGCACGGAGAAGGCCCACAGGCGAGAAGCCGCCGATCACCATCGTCTCTCCTGTTTCTTCCGCGAGCCTCCTGAAGGGACGGCTTCCCGTGATGACAGCGACATGGCCTGGGCAGAGGAAACCATCGATGTGGCTTTCCCTCGAAATCAGCGACATCGCCCCCGGCATCGTTTTGAGCGCCGTCAGGAAACGGACATTCGGGATGTGCTCTTCATAGACGCGCTGAATGAGATTCGCCCAGACAGGTACCGTCGTCTCAAAACCAACGGCGGCGAGGATGAAGGTCGTCTCGCGATCGGCGGCCGCCTTGGCAAATACATCTTCCGGATTATAGAAGAAATCAACGCGCCCGCCCCTGTCGCGCGCACCGGAGAGTGACATCCGGCTGCCCGGGACGGCGAGGAGATCACCGAAAGCCATCACCTGACACCCCGGGGTGAGTGCATAGCGGACGAGCTTATCAATGTAAGATGTCGGTGTCACGCACACCGGACAGCCCGGTCCCGAGAGGAAGGTGATCTGCGGCGGGAGCATCTGCCGGATGCCCGAACGGTACAGCGCGGAGGTATGCGTCCCGCACACTTCCATAAGTGTCAGCGGCGGCCCGTCGTAGCGGGCAAGCCAGCGGGCAAGTTTGCGTTCTTCCATAAAAGGCTCCTTTGAGAAATAGGGGGAAAGGGTTCAGAGTTATGGGTTCAGGGTTATGGGTTATGGTGGCGGCTTCGCCGCAGTATAAATAATGGCGATGCCCGAACGTCTCTTGATCGCAGGTTTTCCTCGTATCGTCAGCCTTCCCCTCGAGGGGAAGTTGCCCCGTAGGGGCGGATAGGTCACTAGCGGAATGAAAGAGAGCGGGAAGGAGCGTCTCAAGTCGACTATTTATGAAAGCACCCTATCCACCGCTGACGCGGTCCCCCTTCCCCATGCGGGGAAGGCTTAGGCGGAGCGACGCTTCGCGTCGATTTTTATAAAGGGCGATGCCCGAAGGTTTTCGGTGGCAGGTTTCCTCGTATCGTAAGCCTTCCCCTCGAGGGGAAGGTGCCCCGAAGGGGGCGGATAGGGCACAAGCGGTATGAAAGAGAGCGGGAAAATGCGTCTCAACTACGTCGTTTATGAGAGTACCCTATCCACCGCTCCGCGCCGATTTTTGTAAAGGGCGATGACTGAAAGTGGTATGTAAGTCACTAGTCCCCAGTCACCAGTCACTAGTCACCCATTTCTTCCCCGATCTCCTTGAACAGGGCGATCCAGTCCTTTGCCTCGTCCTTTTTCACGATCTGGATCGCCATGCCGGCGTGGACGAGGACGTAGTCACCGAGCTTTGCTGGCACCATGGAGAGGTTCACACGGACCTCGGAGCCGGAGAAATCGACCATGCCATGCGTGCCTTCGATGG
>CAVBQN010000119.1:2237-5381 GCA_963597545.1 Fusicatenibacter saccharivorans | reverse complement strand
TGCCAGAGCGATACAGAAATACTGATTAAACCGAAGCCACGGAGATAGTAATTATCGACAGTCAAATGAATTACCGAGGAAAACTTGACACTTACAATTCTTTATTAATGTCTTGCGGGGGGGAACTAATGTGCTATAATGTCGTATGGTTATAACATATAAAAAGATTATTCTAATATTATTGAAGGAGGAACTTGATATGAAAACCTTTAAAAGGCATAACAAAAGACTTCTTATTATGATAGCTATGAGTATTACTTGTGCTTGCGCAAGTACTGCTTATGCGGAAATTAACGAAAGACCTGGGCCTGACGCAACCTACGATGATAAAGTTGTCCTTGACTCTGAATGGCAAATATACAACGATGAATATGCTGGTGCAGAAAAAAGAAAATATACCTTCAATAAAGGATTAACTGTTTCTCCTAATGTCAGCTCTACTGGTAATGCGATTTATCTTTCTTGGAATGTAGATGTCGATTTTGAATTAGGCAATGGGAGTGAAATGAATTTAGAGTCTTCTAGTGGAGCTTTAAACGTTAACCCTAATTCAAAATTAACTATTAATGGTGTTAACAGTAATCTTTATTTCGGTAATAAGAAATGGGATGAATATAATGGAGCAGCAACCATTTACATGGATGAGGGTTCAAAATTAGAGATTAATGCTGGCAACCTTACTACTTCCGGTGGTGCAGAAACCAACCTTAAATTATTTGATAATGCTCAGGCAAAGATTAATTTGACAGGTAACTTTACCTCTGATGCTGGCGGCACTGCAATTGCAATGGAAAATGATTACCGCAATTCTGATACCAGTCTCAGCATTCAGGCTGCTAATATCACTTTGGGAACAACTGATCTAGAAACGGCCCACAGAAAGGCTGGTTTATATCTTTTAGCGTATGAAGAGAATGGTGATAATAAATTATCCGTTGACCTCCATGCTAAAGATACCTTGAAGATCAGTGGTTTTGCTAGAGGGATTCAAACATTTGGAAGTCCCTTAATTAATTTGAAAGGAAAAGCTATTATCATTTCTGCTGATAGCACTACTAAAGGAACAGGTTTATACTTGGATAGCTATAAAGCTATTAAGCCCTCAACATTAAATGCTGAAGCCGATAATATAAGCATCTCTGGCTCTCAATATGCTATTTATTCTAATGATAGAGCTATTACTAATCTAAACGCTACAGAAAATGTAAAACTTTCCAGTTCCTATATCGGTATCTATGCCAAAGATAAAGCTGATACTCAAATAAAAGCAGCAGACAATATAACTGTTTCGGGTTCCTCCTGGGGAGCCATTTACAGTGAGAATGGTGCTAATACCCAACTCCATGCTAGCAAAACCTTAAATTTGCTCTCTGACAAATGGGGCATTGTTAATAATAACAGTACCGTCAACGCTCAGGCTGATGACGCAATCAATATCAAAGGCACTGTCTGGACTAGCGGTGGCAATATTACTGTTGGCAAGGATTCAAGCACTTTGCAAACTGTAATTCATGGCGATTTGACTGCTAAAAACAATGGTTATATCACAGCTTTTGTTAACAATGCAGGTTCTAGCTTCACCGGTAACACAACCGATGCACATTGGCAAGATGCAAATACGAGAGATGCTGGCAACAAGGGTATCCATTTAACACTTAATGACGGCAGCGTCTGGAATGATTTTGGCTCCAATTCCACCATTCAAGTTCTTGACACAAGCAAGGCGAAGGTTGATATGCAGGATGATAAGTTCAAAGGCTTGTTCATCGGCACTTTAAAAGGGGATAAAAGCACTTTTAACATGGACATCGACGCAGGCACTAATACCAACAACAGCGATCGTCTGTACATCGCAGGCACCCACAGCGGCAATCATTACATTACGCTCAACAACGTTAATGCAGATGGCAATACTGACGGTGCTGCTGGCACGGTTCTTGTAAGTGTAAAGGACGAGCAGGGCAACTTCTTTGCCAACGATAAGGAAGGATCCTTGTATTGGAATAAGTACACTTTAGATATGCAAGACAGCGCTACTGCTGGTTACACTAAGGATTGGTACTTGAAAAAAGTAGAATTCATCCCTTCTAAACCGACCACCAGCGTAGATGCTGTTGATGCAACTCAAAGACTGGCCTTCGCTAACTGGGTGGAGGACGACAAGCTTATGCAGCGCATGGGCGACCTGCGCCACGAAACCAATAATGAGGAAGGCGTTTGGGTGCGTGTCAAAGGTGGCAAATACAGCGGCGATGGCTTCAGCAACCGCCACACCATGTACCAGCTTGGCTATGACGATGTTGTAAAAAATACTGATAAGCTGAAACGTTATCAGGGCGTAGCCTTCTCCTACGATGACGGCAAGAACAGCTTTAACCGCGGCAGTGGCAAGCTGAAAGCCAAATCTATCGGCTTCTATAGCACGGATCTACGCAATAAAGGCCATTATCTGGACTTGGCGCTTAAGATTTATGATGCAGACAGCGACTTCACTGTGTTTGATACCGAAGGCAAGAAGATTATCGGTGCGTTTGAAAACTCTGGTATCAGCTTGAGTGCGGAATATGGTCGTAAGAAGTATCTTGACGAGCATTGGTCTATTGAGCCACAGGCACAGCTTACCTTGGGTTATTTGGGCGGTGCAAGATATACCACCAGCAATGGCATCCACGTAAGCCAAAGCGATCCCCACAGCGTTTTGGGACGTATCGGCTGCAACTTTATGTATGACATGGACGAAAAGAATACTGTCTACCTGAAGGCCAACTGGCTGCATCAATTTGCCGGTAATTACGGTGTAACCTTGACTAACGGCAATGACAGCCTGCGTATTGATAACCATGACCATGACACCTGGTTCGAATACGGCTTTGGCTTTGCCTGCATGACTGGCAAGAACAACCACCTGTATGCAGACGTAGAGCGTTCTACCGGAGGCAGCTTGCGTAAGAACTGGCAGTGGAATGCCGGTATGTTTTGGACGTTCTAAGCTGATGTAAACTGGCTTTTAATATCTATAATATCATTTAATAAATAGGGAAGAAAAATGCGTAACAGATTTTCACGTCTGTTGCGTATTTTTTACGCAAAAGAAACGAATCACCGGTTCTACAGCTATCGCATGAAACGGCAGGGGCGGAGCTG
>CAVBQN010000119.1:0-2227 GCA_963597545.1 Fusicatenibacter saccharivorans | reverse complement strand
AAGGAATGGAGTACATGGTCTGGGTACTGACCGCCCGGAAGAATAAGACGCTTAGGCAAGCCCTCCTGTACCATGCTAATGGGAAGAGCTATAAAAAGATGGATAGAGCCATGCAGAAAGCCGTGGTGCAGGCAGAGCGCAGAATGAGAAACTATAGGCCAGGATGCTTGGAAGGGCGTATAGGCGTTTATGGAGCTTCTTCTTCCCCCATGCGAAGACTTGCCAGAGCGATACAGAAATACTGATTAAACCGAAGCCACGGAGGTAGTAATTATCAATAGTCAAATGAATTACCGAGGAAAACTTGACACTTACCTCTCATCCATATCCCTCTTGACAGAAATGCCAAGGGAGATTATGATTACATCAACAACATAAACAAACCGTTGAAGCGGAGATAAAAACAGTACGTGCACTTACAGGGAGTCGGGGCAATGAGAAGCCGGCAGAACGCAGATTGTTAAATGGACCGCTGAGGGCGCAGTGAAAAGGGAGACCCCAGTAGCTTGCGACGTAGGGCATACGTCAGTTGCCGGAGATATGTTGGTATCTCGCTAAGAGCAGGGGTCATACCCTGAAGCAAGGTGGCACCGCGGAATAGTATCCGTCCTTGACAAGTTTTTGTCAGGGACGGATTTTTTATTTCTCCCTGGGAAGGAGCAGCGTATGAATACGAACCGGCGATGGCGAGGAAAATTAGGAATTAGGAATGAGGAATGAGGAATGGTGGTGCGGCGCAAAACAAAATAGAAGCGCCGCGAAATTAAAAAAACGGTATTCTCGTATCGTCCCTAATCCCTAGTCACCAGTCACTAGTCCCTAGCCGCTTTTACCAAGGAGGAATCTATCATGATCAAAGAAGCGATCCAGAAAATTGTACGAAAAGGCGATCTCAGCTATGAAGAAGCCTATACCGTGATGAATGAGATCATGGACGGCAAGACCACACCGACGCAGAATGCGGCCTTTCTCGCGGCGCTTTCGACGAAGAGCACGCGGGCGGAGACGATCGATGAGATCTCCGGCTGTGCGGAAGCGATGAGAGAGCATGCGACGCCAGTTCCGCATCCGGGCATGAAGGTCCTAGAGATCGTAGGTACCGGCGGTGATGGCTCGAACAGCTTCAACATTTCAACCACGGCTGCTTTTGTCATTGCAGCGGCGGGCGTGAAGGTCGCCAAGCACGGCAACCGTGCGGCATCCTCGAAGTCCGGCACGGCGGATGTGCAGGAAGCCCTCGGCGCGAACATCGCGCAGGATCCGAAGAAAGCGCTCGAGATGCTGGAAAAGGTCGGCTTTTGCTTTCTTTTCGCACAGAAATATCACGCAGCGATGAAGTATGTCGGCGGCATTCGGAAGGAGCTGGGCTTCCGCACCGTGTTCAATATCTTGGGGCCCTTGACGAATCCGGCGAATCCAGACTATTTCCTCCTCGGCGTCTATGATGGTTACTTGGTAGAGCCGGTCGCCAAGGTTTTAGACAAGCTCGGCGTGAGGAATGCGCTCGTCGTCTACGGCGAAGACCACTTGGATGAGGTCTCACCTTCTGCGCCGACGCAGGTCTGTGAGCTGAAGGATGGCTATTACCGCACGATGACCATCTGCCCGGAGGACTTCGGCCTCACGCGTGGCAAGAAGGAGGAGCTCGTCGGCGGTACAGCCTCTGAAAATGCGGAGATCACCAGGGGCATCCTGACCGGGAAGCTCCGGGGGACGAAGAGAAATGCAGTGCTCATGAATGCCGGTCTTGCTCTCTACGCAGCCAAAGCAGTCCCCACCATGCAGGAGGGCGTCGCAAAGGCGGCCGAGATGATCGACAGCGGAAAAGCGTATGAGAAACTCGAGGAATACGTCAAGGTGTCAAATCAGTGACTAGTGACTAGGGATGAGTGGCTAGGGATTAGGAGCCTCAAGTGACTGGTGACTTGCATACTACTTTCGGGCATCGCCTTTTATAAAAATCGACGCGAAGCGTCGTTCTTCCTGAGCCTTCCCCGCATGGGGAAGGGGGACCGCGCCAGCGGCGCTCGGGTACTGTCGTAAATCGTCTGCTTGAAACGCATTTTCCTCTCTCTTTCATACCGCCGGTGCCCTATTCGCCCCTTTGGGGCACCTTCCCCTCGAGGGGAAGGCTATTAAGTTAAGGAAATCGTTAGCTACGTAATGTCTTGCTTCCCCCTTCGGGGGAAGTGCCGAAGGCAATAGGGGCATGCTAGCGGTATAGCGT
>CAVBQN010000118.1:0-5464 GCA_963597545.1 Fusicatenibacter saccharivorans | reverse complement strand
TATCTCAGGTCGTAGGCCTGAAAGACAACCCGTCCAACTACCTGCTGATGCAGGCAATGGGCCCGAACGTAGCAGGCGTTATTGGTACTGCAGTAGCAGCAGGCACCATGCTCGCACAGTTTGGCAAATAAGTCTTTCTGAAAAAAGCTCCAGCTTTGGCTGGGGCTTTTTTGTTTTGGGTTCAGGGTTCAGGTTGATGGGTTCAGGGGTGTGGTGCGGCGCATAAAAATCAGAAGCGCCGCGAAGGTTTGAAACTAGCGGTTTTCTCGTATCGCAAACCTAATCCCTAGCCACTAATCCCTAGCCACCAGTCACTAGTCACTAGTCACTAGCCACTAATCCCTGCTTTCAAACTTCAGGTTGTCGGGTTCAGGGGTGTGGTGCGGCGCATAATATAGAAGCGCCGCGAGTATATATGGGGCGATGCCCGAAAGTAGTATTCTAGTCACCAGTCACTAGTCACCAGTCACTCCTAATTGCAAGGAGGATTTCCTGGCTGCGCCCCTCATGACGGCATGGGGATGGATGGCTCTCCTTATGCTCCTTGTCTGATCATTATCCCTCTTATAGAATTTATTTATGCCTTTTTCGTGCGCTTTTTATGATAGATGCAAGTAGAAAATGGTATCGACGGATCTTTGAGAAAAAATGAGGGACGGCCTAAACATGATAGTATGCTATTTTTTACCAATGGAATGTGGCGGCTTATGGGGTGAAACGGAGTGATTTCTAACGTATAGAGACGTATGGGAGAGATGCTAGAGAGGAAGGCGGCATGGATAAAAAAGGGGGAGGATAGAAAGTTTCTCCAGATAAGAGCAGAAATGTAAATGCAAATGAGAAATACATAGCATACATACCTAAAACCAGAGGTCTTCCATCATGCCCTTGTGCAATAATCGGTGGTTTAGTATCATAGAACACGGCTTTCTCATAAGAATAACAGTTATTCTTTATGGGAATTACAGTCTGGCTCAGATAGGAAGGAGGATAGAGGTAGAGGGCCGAGTTTTTCATAGGGTATTGATTATAGCATTCATTTTTAGATAGCATGACCCATAATTGAAAGACGAATGGAGCGCCGAAATATGTAGGCGGCGTTTTCCTGAAAAGAAATCCGCGGATTTCTTTTTTCATCAAGCATTGATAGGTATTACAGAAACACATAGGAAGGTAAATTATGGATCCCGCTATTATTACGCTGTGCGTACTGGGTGTGGCAGCATTCCTGTTCATCACCGAACTGATCCCGCTGGCTGTCACCGCTATGGCAGCATGTACTGCACTGGGCATTCTGGGCGTACTTCCGTCCAAGGCCGTTTATGCAGGTATGTCTAATTCCACCGTCGTTCTCTTCGGCGGCATGTTCGTTATTGGCGCGGCTATGTTCAAGACCGGTCTGGCAGAAGCCATCGGTGTAGCCGTCGTTAAAAAAGCAGGCACCAACGAAATCCCGCTGATGGCTGCGATCATGACTGTCACCATCATTCTCTCCGCTGTATCCTCCAACACCGGTACAGTCGCTTGCCTGATGCCGGTCATCATCGGTATCTGCACCGTTGCAAAGCTCCCGGCTTCCAAACAGCTGATGCCACTGGCTATCGCTGCTAACGTCGGCGGCACCATCACCATGATCGGTACCCCGCCAAACGTTATCGTTACCGGCGCTCTGACGACCGCTGGTCTTCCGACCTTCGGCTTCTTCGAATTCGCTTGGATCGGTATCCCGCTCTCCCTCATCATCACCGTTTACACCCTCTTCATTGGCCGTCATTTCGTAGCAGCTAAGTCCGCTGGCGCGATGGACGAAGAAGCCATCAAGGCTGCTAAGGAAGAAGCTGGTGCAGGTGGAGATGGCCCGAAGAGCAAAGTCAAAATGTGGATCGCCGGCCTCATCCTGATCGGCGTCGTCCTCTGCATGGCTCTGGACCTCAAGACCGTTCCGTTGCACACCGCAGCTGTCACCGGCGCGATCCTGTGCGTAGTCACCGGCTGCCTGAAGGAAAAAGAAGCCTATGCTGGTATCGACTGGGTCACCATTTTCCTCTTCGCTGGTATGCTTTCTGTCGCTACCGCTATGGAAAAGACCGGCGCTGGCAAACTGATCGCTGACACCGTTGTCAGCGCTATGGGCACCAACCCGAACCCATACGTTCTGACCGCAGTACTGTTCCTGATCTCCAACGTACTTACCCAGTTCATGTCCAATACCGCATCTGCAGCGCTCCTCGCTCCGATCGGTATTTCCATCGCGCAGTCCATCGGCGCTGACCCGAAACCGGTTCTGATGGCTCTCGGCATTGCTGCTTCCTGCGCATTTGCTACCCCGATGGCTACTCCGCCAAACACCCTCGTTCTCGGACCTGGCGGATTCTCCTTCAACGACTATGCAAAGGTCGGCGTACCGATGTGTGTGATTTCCCTCATTGTCTGCCTCGTAGTCATCCCGATCGTATGGCCATTCGGCATGTAAGATCTATTAAAAAGCTCCGGCTCCTGCCGGGGCTTTTTTGTTTTGGGGGGACTAGTGGCTAGGGACTAGTGCCTAGGGATTAGGGGGGGCCTTGTGTCGTCATCGAAAGCGCAGCTGAGGAATCCTTCTCGTGAAAGAAGCAAGAAAGAACGGAGTGCAAGGAAGATTTCTCGCTGCGCTCGAAATGACGATATGGGGGTATTCCACGCAGCGCAAGAAGAATTTCTCGCTCACCTTGAAATGATGCCCTCAGCGAACGCCCAGAGACTAGTCACTAGTCTCTGCTCAGCCATTTATACCCTGCTATAAAAACCTTTTATTCCGTATTTTTAGCGCCGGCGCGGCAGATATTTCCTGCTGCTGCCATTCTACGGAAGTGCAAATCGTGGGAAAGAGGGCAGGGGTGCCTTGAAATTGCATAGATAGCGATATAATCATGCATCGTGGAACTTCAAAGAACGCATTATTGCTTTTCATTTGCGTCTCCTGATGCATAGATAGCGATATAAAAAGTGCCAAATGAGCGATAAATTCAGCAAATAAATTTAGAACAACTATGAAAATTCATGCTTTATTCGAATTTTACCCCTCTTGCAAAAGAGCGAGAAATAAGTAAAATAATCATAGATGCCTATGGAAGTACCGAAAAGGAAACCATGGATACGAGCCCTTTTCCCTGGGGCTGAGCGAAAGGAGGATAGCCGGTTGGCCAAGGGGTTGATTTCCGGAAAACGTTTCGGGATTCATTGATTTCAGCAATTATATATCTTTACACATAGGATTCTGAAGTCTTCCGGAAAGCTTTTCTCCGCTGTTTCAGATGCATCTCATGAAAGAGCGGGAGAAGCCATCCAATAAGGAAGGTGAACCATTATGGATCCAGCCATTATCACACTGTGTGTCCTGGCTGTGGCAGCGTTTCTCTTCGTTACCGAACTGATTCCACTGGCTGTCACCGCTATGGCTGCATGTACTGTACTGGGGATTCTGGGTGTACTGCCATCGAAGGCTGTATACGCAGGTCTCTCCAATTCTACCGTCGTTCTTTTCGGCGGTATGTTCGTCATCGGCGCTGCTATGTTTAAGACCGGTCTTGCCGAAGCCATCGGTATTGCCGTCGTTAAAAAAGCAGGCACCAATGAACTGCCATTGATGGCAGCCATCATGATCGTTACCTGCGTACTGTCCTCTGTTTCTTCGAACACCGGTACAGTAGCCTGCCTGATGCCGGTCATCATCGGTATCTGCCAGGCAGCGAAGATTCCGGCTTCTAAACAGCTGATGCCACTGGCTATCGCTGCAAACGTCGGCGGTACCATCACCATGATCGGTACTCCGCCAAACGTCATTGTCACCGGTGCGCTCTCTGCCGCAGGACTTCCGACCTTCGGATTCTTCGAATTCGCATTCATCGGCGTTCCGCTGTCCATCATCATCGTTCTCTACACCCTCTTCGTAGGCCGCCGCTTCCTCCCAGACCACTCTGCTGGTGCGATGGATGAAGAAGCCGTCAAAGCTGCAAAAGAAGAAGCAGGTGCTTCTGATGACAATGCTCCGAAGAGCAAGACCAAGATGTGGATCTCCGGTTTCATCCTGATCGGTGTCGTTGTTGCTATGGCTCTTGATCTCAAGACTGTTCCGCTGCACACCGCAGCAGTCACCGGCGCTATCCTCTGCGTCATCACCGGCTGCCTGAAAGAAAAAGAAGCGTATGCCGGCATCGACTGGGTAACGATTTTCCTCTTCGCTGGTATGCTTTCTGTAGCCACCGCTATGGAAAAGACCGGCGCTGGCAAACTGATCGCTGACACCGTCGTAGGCATGATGGGCTCGAACCCGAACCCATATGTACTGACCGCTGTACTGTTCCTGATTTCCAACGTACTCACCCAGTTCATGTCCAACACCGCATCCGCTGCGCTCCTCGCACCGATCGGTATCTCCATCGCTCAGAACATCGGATGCGATCCGAAACCGGTTCTGATGGCTCTTGGTATCGCAGCCTCCATGGCATTCGCAACTCCAATGGCTACTCCGCCAAATACCCTCGTACTTGGCCCTGGCGGATTTACTTTCAATGATTACGTCAAAGTCGGCGTCCCGATGTGCGTCATCTCCTGGATCGCCTGCGTCATCATTATCCCGATCTTCTGGCCATTCTGATGGTCAAGTATCAATGAAATATGAGGCGGCGGGGCCTGCGCTTACTGAGTGTAGACCCGCCTTCCTCCTTTTATTGATTCTATTTACCCCATTTTTTTAACAAGGAAAGGTGGATTCATTCATGGATACTCCAGGCCCGCTTTCCATTTGCCTTACCAACATGGTCATTGTATTCGCTGTACTGATCTTCCTGGCTTTCGTCATCGAGCTGATTCACGTCGTGGATCCGACCAAAGGCAAGAAGAAATAAGCATTTTGCTTAACGCTAGAGTCAACTGTCGGAATACCATTCCCTCATTGGTTCAAGGTTCAAGCTCTGCCCCTGAAGTTTGAAGGGTTAGGGACTAGGGAAACGCTGGCTAAATCTGACAACGATTTAATCCGTGTTTCCCTGGGAGCCTCGAGTGACTAGTGACTTGAATGCTACTTTTGGGCATCGCATCACATATGCTTCGCGGCGCTGCTAGTTTTTTATGCGCCGCACCTTCCCTGTTGAACCCTTTGAACCTATAGAACCCGCTGAACCCGAACTCCGACATCCCCAATGACCCGACATCATTACAATGATTAACTAGGAGGCTATACACATGGACGGCTTTATGAGAGCACTTGTTTCTGTATGGACAGACTCCGGCTTTGCCGCACTGACATGGCAGAACATGGTTATGATTCTGGTAGGGCTCATTCTGCTCTACCTCGCTATTGCAAAAGAGTATGAACCTCTTCTGCTCCTGCCAATCGCATTTGGCGATATCATGGCAAACTTCCCGAATACCGGGTTCGAAGACGAAATGGGCGTTATGATGGCCATCGGCTTCGGTATCAAAT
>CAVBQN010000117.1:0-5563 GCA_963597545.1 Fusicatenibacter saccharivorans | reverse complement strand
CGCACCTCTCCGCTTTCCTCATCTGTCTTTCATACCGCCTGTGCCCTATCCGCCCCTTCGGGGCACCTTCCCCTCGAGGGGAAGACTTGCGATACGGGGAATACCATCATCTGACATGGCGGCGAAGCCACCATCCTTGCCATCCCCACAGAATCTTCTGCATCCACCAACCTCTCTTTTTCCATTGTGTTCTATGCTTTATTGTGCTAAAATGGGATTAGAAATTATACAATGTATGAATATGCGTGTTATAATATAAGACGTATACAGTTGGGAGGTCGTTTCATGAAACCGGTCATTCATGTCGGCATCGATGTGGGATCCACAACGGTCAAAGTGGCGGCTTTGTCGCCTTACATGAAACTTTTATTTGGCAGGTATGAGCGTCATATGTCGGATATCCGCCATATGGCGATGATACTTTTGCATGAGCTCAGGGAGAAGTTCTCGGGCTATCGCATCACGGCTTCGATCTCCGGCTCGGGCGGTATGGGACTTGCGAAGGTGATGGGGCTTCCTTTCTGTCAGGAGATCCTGGCGGAGACGAAGGCGGTGCAGACGTTCCACCCGGAGACGGATGTCATCATCGAGCTCGGGGGCGAGGATGAGAAGATCACCTACCTTCGGAATGGCGTGGATCAGCGCATGAATGGCGCGTGCGCCGGTGGGACGGGGGCCTTCATCGACCGCATGGCGTCTCTCCTCTCGGTGGATGCAGCCGGGATGGGAAAGCTCGCAGAGAAGGCGGAGCGGATCTATCCGATCGCATCCCGCTGCGGGGTCTTTGCGAAGACGGATATTCAGGCGCTTTTGAATGAAGGAACGTCGAATGAGGATATCGCGCTCTCCGTCTTTCAGTCGGTGGTGAACCAGACGATCTCGGGGCTGACCTGCGGCCGCCCGATCCATGGGAAGGTGGCATTCTTAGGCGGTCCTTTGACGTATCAGCCGATGCTTCGCAAGCGCTTTCAGGAGACGCTTCACATCGCAGATGAGGATATGATCGTCCCTCGTCACGGGGAGCTCTATGTGGCGATCGGGGCGGCGCTGTCTGCGATGCATGACAAGCCGATGGATCTTGACAGCTGGCTTTCTCGCATGGAAGAGGAGAAGGATGTCCGCCTTGGCACATCGAAGACGCTTCCCCCGCTTTTTGAGGGAGAGGCGGACTACGAGGCATTCAAGGAGCGGCACAGTCATTTCCGTGTGCCGCGGGGTGATATTTCTGCGGCGAAGGGCTCTGTCTGGCTCGGCATCGATGCGGGCTCGACGACGATTAAGGCGGTACTGCTCGATCAAGAGGATCGCATCCTCTATGAGTACTATGGAGGAAATCAGGGGACGCCGCTTTCGGGTGCGCGCCGGATCCTGGAGGATCTGTATGCCAAGCTCCCGGAGGGCGTGACGATCGCCGGAGCAGGTGTGACAGGCTATGGCGAGGAGCTCATCAAGCGGGCGCTTGAGACGGATGTCGGGGAAGTGGAGACGATGGCGCACTATCGCGGTGCGAAGCATTTCCTCCCTGATGTCACGACGATCCTTGATATAGGAGGGCAGGATATGAAGTGCTGCCGCATCAAGGATGGTGCGGTGGATGATATCCTTCTCAATGAGGCCTGCTCGTCGGGCTGCGGGTCGTTCCTTGATACCTTTGCCCGGTCACTGGGGATGGATATCGGGCATTTTGCCAAGATCGCTCTTTCAGCCAAGCATCCGGTGGATCTGGGCTCGCGCTGCACGGTCTTCATGAATTCCCGTGTGCGGGAGGCACAGAAGAATGGCGTATCGGTCGCAGATATTTCTGCGGGTCTCTCCTACTCGGTCATCAAGAATGCGCTCTACAAGGTCATCCGCCTGAAGAAGGCGTCTGACCTGGGCGAGCGGGTCGTGGTGCAGGGCGGGACCTTCTACAATGATGCGGTGCTTCGCGCGCTGGAGCTGCTCCTTGGAAGAGAGGTCATCCGTCCGGATGTGGCGGGACTGATGGGGGCGTATGGCATGGCGCTCATCACGCGGGATACCTGTCCGGCGGGGCATGTGTCTACGCTCGTGACACCGGAGAAATTGAAGACGCTGTCGTATACGAATGAAATGAAGCGCTGCCCGGGCTGCGGCAATCACTGCATGATCACGCTGACGCGATTCAATGATGGCCGTGCCTTCGTCTCGGGGAATCGCTGTGAGCGCGGGGCCTCCCTCATGCTGACGGGCAAGAGCGCGCCGCACTCATCGCTCCCGAATATGTACCGCTGGAAGGAGGATGTCATCTGGCATCGCCGTCCGCTTTCTCCGAAGGAAGCGAAGCGCGGCACGGTCGGCATCCCGCGCGTGCTCAATATGTATGAGGACTTCCCCTTCTGGCATGCCTTCTTCGGACGCCTCGGCTACCGTGTCCTCACATCCTCGGAGCAGATCCGCGAGATCTCTACAGAAGCGATGGAGACGATCCCGTCGTATTCCGAGTGCTTCCCGGCGAAGCTCGCGCACACGCATGTGGCGGATCTCGCGAAGCACCATCCGGATTTCATCTGGTATCCCTGCATCGACAAGGGGCCGGATGAGGGCAGCACGAACAGCTACCATTGCCCGATGGTCGCATCGTATCCGGAAAATATCGAAGCGAATATGGATGAGATCCTCGGAAAGTACAAGGTGAAGCTGCTGCATCCCTTCCTGCCGCTGCATGCGCCAAAGCCGCTCTTGAAGCAGCTGAAGAAGGTCTTTGCGCCGATGGGTATCTCTTCGTCCGAGCTGCGGAGCGCGATCTATGCTGGTGAAGCGGCCGAGCGGGAGTACAAGGGGAGATTACTCGCGGAGACGAAGCGGGTGTTGGCGGAAATCAGGGAGAAGCATGAGATCGGCATCGTGCTCGCCGGCCGCCCGTACCATGTGGATCCGGCGGTGAATCACTCGATCCCGGATCTCATCAACCAGCTCGGTATGGCGGTGCTGTCGGAAGACGGCATCGCGATGGTCGGCGGTGAGTATCCGAATCTCCGCGTGATGAACCAGTGGACGTGGCACAGCCGCCTGTACCGTGCGGCAGACTATGTGACGCGCCATCCGCATCTGGAGCTCGTCGAGCTGAATTCCTTCGGCTGCGGGCTGGATGCGGTCGTGACGGATCAGGTGCAGGAAATCATGCACCAGCGCGGCCGCCTCTATACCTGCCTCAAGATCGATCAGAGCTTGAATCTGGGTGCGGTCCGCATCCGCCTGCGTTCGCTCAAGGCGGCCATCGAAGAGCGCGGCGAAGAGACAGGAAGCGCAAAGCCGATCGAGTATCCGAAGGCGGTCTTCACGGAAGCGATGAAGCGCGACAAGGACTATACCATCCTGGCGCCGGAAATGTCGCCCATTCATTTTCCCATCATCGAAGCCGCAGTCCAGCGGGAAGGCTACCACATCGAGATCATCCCGCCGATCCATGAGGATATCGACAAGGGGCTTTCCTGCGTGAATAACGACGCCTGCTATCCGGCGATCATCACCATCGGCTCTCTCATGCGTGCGCTCACGTCAGGGAAATATGATCTTTCCAAAACGGCAGTCATGCTCTCCCAGACGGGCGGTATGTGCCGTGCGTCGAACTATGTCGGATTCCTGCACAAGGCACTGGACGAGGCGGGGCTTTCGGATATCCCCGTGATTTCCCTCAATACCCATGGCTTCGAGCCCCAGCCGGGCTTCCATTTCTCCCTTGCGATGGGACGGCGCATGATCCAGGCTGTCATCTACGGCGATGCGCTGCAGCAGTGTCTCTACCGTACACGCCCTTATGAGAAAGAGCCGGGTAGCGCAGAGACCCTCTGCCGCAGCTGGCAGAAGCGATGCATTGAAGCCATCCTTTCCGGCGAGTCCTACGCATCGTATAAAAAGAATATCGCAGGCATCATCCAGGACTTCGACCGCCTGCCGCTTTCCGATATGCCGCGTCGTCCGCGTATCGGCATCGTCGGGGAGATCTACGTCAAGTTCAGCCCCATCGCCAGCAATGACATCGTCCGTACCATCGAAGCGAATGGCGGCGAAGCCGAGGCGAGCGGTATGCTTGATTTCTTCCTCTATGGCTCGCTTGACAGCCGTTTCCAGCGGAAATATATGGATGGCACCATGAAGGAAGACCTGAAGGACACCTTCGCCCGCTACCTCTTCGAATGGTATCGGAAGCCGCTCGAAAAGGCGGTGAAAAGATCGCAGCATTTCCATGAGATCACCGGCATCGAGAAGATGGCCAAGCGCGCCTCCCAGTACCTTTCACTCGGCAACCGTGCGGGCGAAGGCTGGTTCTTAACGGCTGACATGATCGATCTTCTCTATCATGAATGCCGCGGTATCGTCTGCCTGCAGCCCTTCGCCTGCCTGCCGAATCACATCACCGGGGAAGGCATGGTGCATAAGCTGCATGCAGCGTATCCGGAAGCGGTCTTCCTCGCCCTTGATTGCGATGCCAGCGCGAGCGAAGTGAATCAGGAAAACCGACTGAAGCTGATGATGAATGCTCTCACTGAAAAGACGAAAGCACCGAAGGAAATGTCTTTCATTCAGAAAACCATGAATCTTAGAAAGGGAACCACACTATGATGAGAAAATTGACCGGCAAGGGCGAGCGCGTCCGTGAAAAGATGATCGAGACCACGGTCCACATCCTGCAGCAGCAGGGCTTCAAAAAAGCCACAGTCCGCTCCATCGCCAAGGCAGCCGGCGTCAATATCGCCTCCGTGCGCTACTACTTCGGCTCTAAGGAAGAGCTCATCGGTGCGGCACTCGAGTACATGATGGGCAATCTGGAGAATATCGTCTCCTACCTCGATGACAACCGCCTGACGGCGAGCGAAAGGCTGAAGAAATACATCATCGCCTACTTCCACCTGGCCCGCGAGCATCCTGCTCTCTTCCGTTCCATCTCGAATCCTTCGAGTGAGGACGCCAAGGACACCTACTTCATTTACCTCTCTCTTCTCCACAGCCAGTGCTGGGAGAAGGTTATTCGCAATGTGGCGGAGGTCACCGGCTATACCGATGAAAAAGATCTCGAGCTCAAAGCCATGCAGATCTTCGCAGCCGTCGAATTTCCTATCATTCTGGAAAGCAATAAGGGAAATTCCTTCATCCAGGGATACACCGACGACGCGACGCTTTCCCGCTATGTCGACCTCCTTCTCGATAATGTGGATGAGAAAAAGGAAAAGAATGAGTATCTGAAGGAGATCCTGCAGAAGAGTAAATAGTGACTGGTGACTAGTGACTAGGGACTAGTGACTAGGGACTGGTGACTAGGGATTAGGGATAATCCCAGCTGGTGTGCAAATGAAAGAGCCATGAACAGTTTTGTTCATGGCTCTTTTTGAATGAGAAATGAGAAAGTGAGACGCCATTTCGAGCGCAGTGAGATGGGGCATGCCAGCGGTATAGCGTGCTATGTTGAATAGTCTGATGCTATCGATATTCCAACACTTTCATGCAATACCGCTATGTAGCCCCCTCATCTCACTTCGTTCGAAATGGTGTCTCACTGGATTTTCGCGTCGCTTCACTCCTAAAAATCCAGTTCGCTTGCACA
>CAVBQN010000116.1:0-5594 GCA_963597545.1 Fusicatenibacter saccharivorans | reverse complement strand
GTTTTCTAAATGATTACGGTATACCGCTGGCATTTAGAAAACCATACAACCTCGCTTCGCTCGTGGAAATGCACCCCCTTTGGTGCCTTCGGCACCACCTTTCCCCCGGAGGGGGCACTGGTCCGATGGACCTATCATTGTCTGATAAAGCTATATTCAAAAATACTTCCCAGGAAAATAGGTCGGGTTCTTATACTCCCCGATCCATGCATCATACGTTTCCCCATCGATACCGAGATTTCTCTGGCACCAGGCTTTCCAATTTTCACCATACTTCTTATCTTTCAATATGGCGTCCATCGTCCAGTCGGAATGCTTGGCAAGGATCCACGTCACTTTCACATAATGCATGGGGTAGCCCTGTCTCATGTAGCGCATCCCGACCTTCTTCGGGATGCCCCACCAACGTTCGAGATTCACGGCTTTGAGCTCGAGGTCTTTCTGGTAGGCCTTTTCTCCCACCGCACCGATCAGTACTTCCACGCGCTGCCACGGTTCATCTTTCTTCAGTGCGAGGATATCTTTCACCGGTTTTCCGGAAATATAGGAGAGCTTCGCCGCGCGTTCCAGATCGCGGAAGCTCGTCCCGCTATCGATCAGGCTCTTCGTCTCTTCCGGAGTGACGAAATATTTCTGGGAGAGGACAGTCTGCATCTCTTCCATGGTCAGCCTGGGGCGGCGCGGCGGCCGTTTCTGCTGCTGCTCCTGCTTTGTCCCATCCGCCGCATAGACGGGCTCGACAATGGCAAGCGGCATGGTCAGAAGGAGAGCAGAGAGCGCGAGAATTTGAAATTTTTTCATTTGGTTGTCTCCTGTAGATATGGTGAAAGTGCGCCTGCGAAAGCAGGCGCACTTTTCGCGCATACAGAGTGATGTGGTTTGGTATTAGAAGGTGTACTTTGCGCCGACCAGTACGCTGCGTCCCGGCATTGCCGAGGAGCCGATGCCGTTCCAAGAGTTGTAGGATGTTTCGTATCCTTCATTGGTCAAGTTATTGATCAGGAGGTATACATTCATGTTTTTCGTCAGCTGGTAGTTGACGTTCCAGTCCAGCACGAGGAATCGTCTATTGGTAAAAGCATTTTCACTGCAGCCAGTATACCAGTTTGTCAGTAAGCCAGTGTACAGTTTGCCATTTTCATAAGAGAGATTCAGTGAATAATGGTTCTGTGGACGAAGGCTGTTGATGGCAGTATTGATATCGCTTTCATTTACATATCCCCAGCTGTCATCAAGAATCCAGCCCGGTTTCGCTTTCCATTTGTCCTTCATATGGGAATAAGAAGCAGACAATGTCAAGTGATCGTTAAACTGATGATCTACCGTGAAATTGAACGACTGCTTATCTTCCTTGGCATTTACCGCTGTATTTTCCGGTTCCTGCTTCGCTTCATTCCAAATCGGAAGGGTAGCAATGGCATTCGTCATCTTGGTGATATCGTAATGAACAGCCAGCGTCGTCTTATCAGAGAGCTCTTTACGTACGCCGAATGTCCATGCATTGCCTTCTTCATCTTTCAATGGTGTTTTAAATACGCCGTCAACCGCGGAATAATCCCCTTCACGAAGCGGACGGAATACCTTCGTCCATCCCGCATACATGCTGGTGGAGTCATTAAACATATATTCCGTATTGATGGTGTAGTTCAGATCATGGGTATCACCTTTACCCTGCGTCGTACCTGTAGAGTGTTCAAAAGAACTATATTTGGCATAACGAATAGCCGGTGTAAAATCCCATTTATCTGTCAAATGGATTTTATCCTGTACATATGCCTGCAGCGTTTTTCTCTGGACATAGGAACTTTCTTCAACACCATTTTTAATGCTTCTGGAGTAATTTCTTGCTTTATCGTAAGTCACGCTGGTGATCACGTCGTGAATACCAAATGATTTAGCCAGCTGCAGCTGAATCCCTTTATTCTGCTCATCGTGCCAGCTAGTCGGTTCGCTCGCCTTGCCGCCGGTCAATTCCAACCAACGATCAAAGGCTTTCTGATCACCACTTCCCGGGAATGGAGCCAAATTATCAGCAATCCACTGATTTAATTGCTCGCTGGTCGCACCCGTTGGAAATGCTGTATCATAAGCAGCGCCTGCATTTCCACCAGCGATTTTATACCACTGATATTTATCACGATGCATATAACGATGTCTCTGTGAATACAAACGAACAAAGCTGTCCATTCCATTATCTTTATTGAAGGTATAGGTTACATCGACATCATTGTTATTAAATTTACTGAAGGAATTATACAAAGCTCCGTCTAGCGCATATAAATTGTGATAACCTGGATTCTTCTTATCCCCGCTTAATTTCGTGGAGGCATCGATCTTTTGACCATCTTTGTCTAGGATATAATAAAAATCCTTCCCATCCTTTTTCTTGCCACCGTATTCATATTGGGTGCCATCTGACTTCTTCTCGGTTGTGTATTTATATTTTATCAACTTATTATCTTTATCCAGCTCGCCTACAGTCGCATTAAAAATGATTCGATTCCAGTCATTCTGGTTCCAGTATCTCATGCTTGGTGTAGCGATCGGGTAACCGTCTTTCCCATCCTTGTGGTTATAAGCAATTTTCAAGGAATGATTCGCATCGAAATCTTTATCAATTCGGATGTTGACGCCATCCTCTTTCCAGCGAGAGCCACCCAAGGTCCCTGTTTCTCCAGTGAAACCGTCTTTGTACTTGGTATCACCAGACATATTGCGGTTAGCAGAAATGAAGTAGTGCAGAGACTTATCATCGCCCTTGGTTCCCGAAACGCTGACTGCATAATTGTGCTGATGCCAAGAACCAGTAGACACATCAACTGTAGCAGTAGAATCATCACCACCTTTTCTAGTGATGATGTTAATGACACCACCGGTCGCATCTGCGCCATATACGGATGCACCAGGTCCTTTAATGACTTCAATTTTATCTACATTTTCCATATTGGTGACCTGATTCAGGTTCACCCCTGTGGATTTTGTCCCCTTCTTGCTATTTCCACCAACACGAGTACTTGCCGCATTATCTACACGACGACCATCAACACAAACAATAACGCGGGTATCCCCGTTAATGGATACGCCATTGTTATAGAATTCGTATCCATATTCCCCGCCGCGATACCCTGGGTTCTGGAACGTAACGCCAGGAATACGCTTAATCGCTTCCGTCAGATCCGTATAGTGACGCTTTTCGATTTCTTCTCTCGTGATGACCTTCACATCACCGCCGGTACGATAGTACGACTGCTCGGTAATGGTATCGCCGAATTTATTCTTTGTCTTATCTGCTTCGACGACGACGGCATCGAGCGTATACATATTTAAATTTTCATCGAATGCAGCATGAATCAGGGTACCCCCCCGATTGTCAACATCGATGCTGTCATTAAGGTAAGTAATGCTTTTCTTTTCATCATCAATTTCCCTCTCGCTGCTTACCAGCGTTTTCCTGTAATGTAGGTGAATGTATAATCCTCAGTTGCGACCCAATCCTTCCAGGTATCTTCAAAATGCCCCAGATTGAAAGTCACAGTTCTTGTGCCACCGGCTGAAATCTTGACCAGCGGCATTTTGGTCGGCATAGCGACGTACTGATACTTGCTGCCATCCGCGCGCGTGAAAGTGATCTCGGTCACGAACTGATTGATCTTCGTGATACTGAGATCCTTTCTCTTATTCGTGAATGTCCCACGCAGGCAGAGGTCGCCCTTGTCGATCCACGCCTTCTCTGCTCGCCATTCCAATATCATCGTATCCGATGACTGTGTCGCCGCCGATGCGTGTGCAAACGGCAGGAAACAAAGCCCGAGCAGAAACAGGCAGGCTAAAAATAATTTCTTCATCTCTCCCTCCTTTCTCAAGACTTCTAAGAAACAGACATTTATTCCTCGCCTCCGCCCGTCTGTCCATGTTTCGACGGCGGAAGAGATAGAATACGCTTTGAACCGGCTAACCGCAAGCTCATCATTTTGAAAATGATCATAATGATGATTTAAATATTACATGATTAGAACTCATTTTTCAAGTATTTTTTTAATTTATACGTTATTTGTAGAAATATATGCTTTATCATCTATAATATTTTTGATAGATAACGTCAGCATTCTATCATTTCCAGCCAAGCCTACGACTTTGCGCGCACCAGATCGCTCCATCGGAGCATTTCCCTTTCCTCTTGACAATCCCCCCCTGATAGAGTATTCTTTCTCTGACAGAACAAGGGAAACGCTGGTCTAGTCGCAGAGTCTGATGAGATCGATGCTTCCCCTGTGAGATCCGTCCATGCTCTATGGATATCCCGAAGGGAGTCTGAAAGAAATCAGGACGGCAGCATGAATCCTCGGCCATTCGAGCAGTATCAGCTGAGCTGTATCGAGGAAAGGCCATCGGGCGCTCTATGATCTCACCGTCTGTCAAACTTTAATATCGCTTGGATTTTTATAACCGAGACGAATGCAGAGATTTCAAATCAGAATGCATCCCTCTGGGATGTATTTTTAATTTGCCTTCCTGCCAAGCTGGTATTGCTGGCAAGGGCTGGTTTCTGAAACCGCATTCATTTTGGGTGCGGTTTTTTTGATGGAAAGTCCGCACTCAGCCAAGCATTTGACGGGAAGCCCTGCTTCCGGGAAGGAATCTACTATGAAAGTCATCCACACCATCAAAGAGCTGAAAGAGTACGTCCACCAGTGCAAGAAGGATGGGAGATCCATCGGTCTTGTGACCACCATGGGAGCACTTCATGAAGGACATGCATCCCTGATTCAGGCCGCTCGCAAGGAAAATGATTTTGTCATCACTTCTGTCTTTGTGAATCCGACCCAGTTCGGACCGAACGAAGACTACGAAGCATATCCGAGAACGCTCGAAGCCGATGCGAAGGTCGCAGAAGCCGCCGGCGCAGATCTTCTCTTCGCTCCGTCTCCCGCTGAAATGTATCCGCATAAGGATATGACATGGGTGGAAGTCACCGGCCCGATCACGAAGGTCCTCTGCGGACGCACACGCCCGATCCATTTCCGCGGCGTAGCGACTGTCTGCACGAAATTCTTCAATCTGACGGAATGCGACCGTGCTTACTATGGCCTGAAGGATGCTCAGCAGACGCAGGTGCTTCAGCGCATGGTGGAAGACCTCTTCATGAATGTGGAGCTCCGCCTGATGCCGATCGTCCGTGAAGCAGACGGCCTTGCTAAGTCTTCCAGAAATGTCTATCTTTCCAAGGAAGAGCGCACCGCGGCTCTTGTCCTCTCCAGAAGCCTTTCCCATGCAAAGGAAGCCTTCGAAGCCGGTGAAAGAAATAAGCAGAAGCTGATCGATCAGGTGACGAAGGAGATCAAAGCCGAACCGATGAGCGATATCGACTATGTTGAAATGTATGGCATGCCGGGTCTTCCGGAGGTCGGAGAAACGATCGAAGGTCAGGTTCTCCTCGCTCTCGCTGTCCGTTTCGGCAAGACAAGACTCATTGATAATGTGATTCTGGGATAATTCGCTTTTGGGTTTGAGGTTTGAGGTTTTCTCCCATCTGAGTAATGCTATTAAGTTAAGCGGCAGAACGTTCTTGGCTCCCCATCGGGGGAGCTGCCCGA
>CAVBQN010000115.1:0-5756 GCA_963597545.1 Fusicatenibacter saccharivorans | reverse complement strand
GCACTTCCCCCGAAGGGGGAAGCAAGACGTTACGTAGCTAACGATTTCCTTAACGTAATAGCATTACCCGCATGGGGAAGTGGAACCGCGTCAGCGGCGCTCGGGTGCTCGTGCTCTTGTAAACGACGCACTTGAGATGCCACCACTACTTCTCATTCATGCCGGCAGTGCCCTATCCGCCCCTTCG
This sequence comes from Fusicatenibacter saccharivorans, assembly GCA_963597545.1. GTDB lineage: Bacteria > Bacillota > Negativicutes > Veillonellales > Dialisteraceae > Dialister > Dialister saccharivorans_A. The sequence continues at coordinate 5,569 of CAVBQN010000115.1, read as the reverse complement.
GGGCACCTTCCCCTCGAGGGGAAGGCTATTCATAGTAAGCGGTGAGATCGCCACCTTTCTTATTTCTCATGCAAGCGAGGCTTTCATTTGAAGCCAAGGGACGGCACGCCCCAGAGGCTAACCCACAAGTTTGAAAGCAGGGATGAGTGGCTGGTGGCTAGGGATTAGAGGCGCAGGGTGACGAGTCACTCTCGCGTATCGTCATTTCGAGCGAAGCGAGAAATCTTCTTTGCAGACCGATAAACGATGGGTGTGCGAAAGCAGAAATACGCAGCACCAAGGCGTTGTTTCCCGGCCAGTGCCTATGTGATACTGACCGCAGTGCAAGAAAGATCCCTCGGCTGCGCTCGGGATGACGATACGGGAAATGGATATCCCCAAAGATTTGAAAGCAGGGATGAGCAGCTAGTGACTGGGAGATGGGGGGCATTCTTCCTCATTCGAGTAGAGCTTTCATCCACAATCCAGAGGTAGCACGCCCTACGGTCTAAGCCTGAACCTTGAACCCTGTCCCCCTCTTTAGTACAATAGAGCAAAAGGAGGTACGTGCTATGTTTGTCGGTGTAGATCTGGTGAAGATCGCGCGGTGGGAGCGGATCCTTGAGAAATTTCCCCGCCGCACGGAGAAGATATTCACGGAAGAGGAGATCGCGCATTGCGAGAAGAAAGGGAAAAAGCGTGCGGAGTCGTATGCAGCGCTCTGGGGCGCCAGAGAAGCGGCAGGAAAGGCACTCGGGATCGGCATCTTCGGTTCGGCGTGGCAGGATGCGTATGTGACCTGGGGCGAGTGGGGGCAGCCGATGCTTCACCTCGCAGGGACGTTCGCCAAGCGGGCAGAAGAGCTTGGCATTACGGAGATGTCGATCTCTATTTCACATGAAGAGGAGATGGCGATCACGGTGGTCGTCATGGCAGGAGGTCATCATGAAGTACATCACGACGGCTGATGAGTCGCGCTCGCTCGACCGGGAAGCGATGAAGAGCTACGGATTTCCCGAAGCGGTGCTGATGGAGAATGCAGGAAGCGATGTGGTATCGCTCATTCAGCCGGAGATCGATTGGAAGGGAAAGTCTGTGGTGGTGGTCTGCGGGACGGGCAACAATGGCGGAGACGGCTTTGTCATCGCAAGGTATTTGTGCGCGCTGTCCGCCAGCGTTGCGGTGCTCTTGTGCGGCAATGAGGCGCATATGAGTGAAACGGCGCGTCTGTATCGCCGGATCATTGAAAAAATGTGGGTACAGGTCATCCCTGTCAGTGAGGATACGGACTGGGAGACGCCGCTGGAGAGTGCGGATGTCATCGTGGATGCGTTGATCGGTACGGGGCTTTCTCGTGAGGTCACCGGCGTGAAGGCTGAGGTCATAGAGATGATGAATGCATCGCGTGCGTCGGTCGTCTCTGTCGATGTACCGAGCGGGCTGTCTTCGGATACGGGAGAGCCTATGGGGCTTGCCGTTATGGCAAACTATACGGTGGCGCTGGAGTCGTACAAGCGTTGCCATGTGCTCTCTCCCGGTCACGAGTACTGCGGCAAGGTGCTCTATAGCGCGATCGGCCTCCCCGCGGCGGTGGGCCGCTCTCTTCCCGTGAGCCTTATCGAAGAGAGAGAGGTGGGGAATCTGCTGCCTGTAAGGGAGCGCATGTGTCATAAAGGAAAGAATGGATTCATCGGTATCATCGCCGGCTCTGCCGGCATGGAGGGGGCGGCGCTCCTCGCCGGACAGGGCGCGCTTCATGCCGGGGCTGGCAAGGTGGCTGTCGTGACTGTGCCAAAGGCGGCGGCTGCGATCGCGGGCAAGGTGCCCGAGCTCATGGTGTCGTCCGTGGGGGATTCGGATTTCTTCACGTCTGCTATGGCAGAGGAAGTCCTCCAAAAGGCAGAGGCTTATGATGTGCTCGCCATCGGGCCGGGGCTTGGTCGGGACGTAGAGACGCAGCGCTTCGTGAAGGAAATCCTCACATGCTGGAAGAAGCCGGTCATCGTCGATGCGGATGCACTCTATGCAGTGAAGGAGATGGAAATCGATCTCGCCAGCTGTCCCGGGCAGCTGATCCTGACGCCGCATGTGGGGGAATTTGCCCATCTCACGGGAAGGGCGGCGGCTGAGGTGGAAAGAGAGCGCATCGATGGTGCGATCGCTTTTGCGATGGATCGGGAGGTGACGCTCGTCCTGAAGGGCATGCCGACCGTCATCTGCGCGGCAGATGGCTTCGCTTATGTGAATGAGACTGGAAATCCCGGCATGGCGACAGGTGGTATGGGTGATACCCTGACAGGGATCATCGCCGCTCTTGCCGGTCAGGAGATGGATCCGGAGCCGGCTGCGATCTGCGGCGTCTACCTTCACGGTCTTGCGGGCGATCTTCTGGCGAAAGAGACACCTGTCGGCTATACCGCAAGCGATGTGGCAAGGATGGTGCCGAGGGCGAGGGAAATGGTGACTGGGGACTAGTGGCTAGTGACTAGTGACTAGTGACTGGGAGTTCCAAAAAGTTGAGTAGCCCCTTAGAGAAGGGGCGCGCCAAAGGCGCAGGATGGATGTGCCGCGTAGCGGCACCCTTCTACGCAGCGGATCATGCTGTCTGTTCCAGATATTTTATCGTTGATTCAACATTTTCCGTTTCTCTTTCTGCAGAATTTTGCCTCTTCGAGGCAGTCTATCCCCTGCCCTTCGGGCACCCCCTTCTTCAAGGGGGGACGCGCTTTACGCTTATTTCAATACTCCGCGGCGCTTCTGATTTTTATGCGCCGCACCACCATTCCTCATTCCTAATTCCTAATTCCTCATTCGAGCAGAGCTTTCAAACGGAATTAAAGGTCGCCCCGCCCCACAGGCCTACCCTGAACTCGTTGCACCTATTTTACAAAAGGAGACTTATATGTTATCCATCAAACAGATCTGGAAATACCTTCTGGCCATTGTACTGACACTCACGGTCGGGCTGGCGGCCGCGGGGTGCGGCGGAGCGGCCGCTTCTTCTTCTGCGGCTTCGAAGGCGAAGAGCAGTGCGGTGAAGGGCGGGAAGGCTCTCACGGTCCGCATGCTCGACATCGGGCAGGGAGATGCCTGCCTGCTGGAGAAGGACGGGAAATTCGTCCTGATCGACAGCGGCGACATCGAGCACCGCGATGCCATCGTGGCGCTGCTCAAAAAGTACAAGGTGAAGAGTCTGTCCAAGGTGGTGATCACGCATCCGCACGCGGATCATCTGGGCGGGATGAATGCGATTTTCAAAAATTTCAAGGTCGAAGCCATCTATGATGACGGCATGCCATCCGGCACGGCGTCTTACAAGAACTATCTGAAAGCCATCAAGGCGAACCAGATCCCCTATAAGGCACTGAAAGCGGGCGATGCGCTCTCCTTCTTCGATGGCGTCACCTACAAGGTACTCGGGCCGGTCAAGGTTATCAAGGACCAGAAGGGAAATTCGGATTTCAATAACAATTCCATCGTCGGCCGCCTCTCTTATGGCAATTTTTCCATGATGTTCACCGGAGATGCGGAGAAAGAGGAAGAAGCGTCCATCCTCGCGGGCAAGGGGACGCTCAAGAGTGATGTGCTGAAGGTCGGCCATCACGGAAGCCGCACGTCGACGTCTCCAGAGTTTTTGAAGGCTGTCGCGCCGAAGGAGGCTTTCATTTCCTGCGGACTGAACAATGACTATGGACATCCGCATAAGACGACCGTGGCAAAGCTTGAAAAAGCGAAGGTTCACATTTACCGTACCGACCGTGACGGTACGCTGACCTTGACCACCACGGGGGACGGATACAAGATCACAAAGGAGCGCTAAGATGAAAAAGGAACTGACACTGGACCGCATCGAGGGGAAGAAGGCGGTCTTCCTGACGGAAGAGGAAGAGGAAATCAAGCTGCCTGCCGCCTGGTTTGAGGATCTCCACGAAGGCACGGCAGTCGATATGAGCCTTGCAGAAAATAAAGACAGGGAAGCCGCTTCGCTCCAAGAAGCGGAGGACCTGCTGGCTGAAATCAAAAGGATGAATGGGGAGTGAAGGGTTAGCCCTTGGGCGGCTTCGTCCACTGATTATGAATGAAAGCTCTGCTAGAATGAGGAATTAGGAATTAGGAATTAGGAATGGTGGTGCGGCGCATAAAAATCAGAAGCGCCGCGGAGCTTTGATAGCGCTTCGCGCGTATCGTCATTTCGAGCGTAGCCCTCGATCGTTATGGCAGAACGCTCACCGCCTGATGTGAGGCAGCACCAGGACATCGTTTTCCCTCGGCGCATACACGCTGATTCCCGCAGTGCAAGAAAGATCCCTCGGCTGCGCTCGGGATGACGATACCAGAGAACCCCAGTGACCAGTCACACCTAATCCCCAATCCCTAGTCCCTAGTCACTAGTCACCATTTTCCCCCTTTACATTTCCCCGATTTCCTCCTAATATAAGAGGCATCACGAAAAATGTGTGATGATTCTTATATCAGGAGAAATTTTTTTATGGCACAGACTAAGAGAGAACTTGTACAGGCGGCTCTTGACTGCAAACCGGTCGATCGCGTACCGGTAGGTTTCTGGCATCATTTTCTGGCAGATCAGAGACATGCAGACGCACTGGCCGATCACTCTGCGTGGGTAGACAACCTGGCAGGGCATGATACCTTTTACAAATCATGGCATCCGGATTTCATGAAAATCATGACCGATGGTTTCTTCCTCTATCCGCATGAGCAGCTGCACGATCTGAAATCGATCAAAGACGCAGCCGGCATCAAGCCGCTCGGCAGGGACTCTGCCTGGGTGCAGAAGCAGGTCGAGCTCTGCGGTATCCTCTCTGAACGCTACGGCAAGGAAGTCATGATGTTTTACAACCTTTTCGCGCCGACCCGCTGCATCGAATTTCAGCAGACGGGCAGCGATGCGAAGACGGTCATCACCGGCTTCATGAAGGAAGATCCGGAAGCGCTGAAGGAAGTCATGGCTGTCCTCACGGAAGACATCGCAACGCTTGCCAAGGCTGTCATCACGGATGGCCACGCAGATGGGGTCTACCTCTCCGTCCAGAATATCCCGCATCCGGATATGACGGAAGAGAAATACAAGGAATTCATCACGCCATCCGAGGTCGCTGTCCTTGAGGCGGCGAATTCTGTGTCTGACTACAACCTTCTTCATATTTGCGGCTATATGGGCTGCCACAATGACCTTCACTGGTACAAGGACTATCCGGCCAAAGCCATCAACTGGGCGGTCGCTTTCGAAGGCGTGCCGATGGAAGAAGGCGAGGAAATCTTCGGCCATCGCTGCGTGATCGGCGGCTTTGACAACAATGCGGACGGTGTTTTGTACAGCGGATCCAAGGAAGAGGTGCAGGCAGAAACACGCGCCATTCTGGATCGGGCAGGTACCAGAGGTGTCATCCTCGGAGCGGACTGCACCGTGCCGAAGGATATCGATCCGGAACGCTTCAACTGGGTGAGAGACGCAGCGGCAGAGTATAAGAAGTGACTGGTGCTAATCAAAAAGGGGCTGTGAAGAAATGAATCCTCATTTCTTCACAGCCCCTTTTTACTTTGCTTTCATTTGGTTCAAGGTTCAGGG
>CAVBQN010000114.1:0-5766 GCA_963597545.1 Fusicatenibacter saccharivorans | reverse complement strand
GATTTCTCGCTTCGCTCGAAATGACGATACGAGAGTCTGATGTCTCCTAGTCACTCCTAATCCCCAATCCCTAATCCCTAGCCACTTATCCCTGCTTTCAAACTTAGCCCTTTGATGGTGGATGAGAGCTCTGTTTGAATGAGGAATTAGGAATGAAGGTGGCGGCTTCGCCGCGAATATATAGGGCGATGCCCGAAGGGCTTCTGATAGCAGTTTTCCCACTTGGGCTTTCCTCTCATCGTACGTTCGCCCGCAAATGAAAAAGATTTCTCGCTTCGCTCGAAATGACGATACGAGAGAGTCTGTAGTCTCCTGGTCTTCCAGTCTCCTAGTCCCTAGTCACCAGTCCCTAGTCACCCCAAAACAAAATCGTTCGCCCTTATGAAATTGTAAAGGCGAACGATGTATGCATTATTTCAGTTCAGCAGCTTCTTCTTTCAGTTCGAAGGATTCCAGCTGATCTCCCTCTTTGACGTCACGATAGCTGTCGATGGCGATGCCGCATTCGAAGCCGGCAGCGACTTCCTTCACATCATCCTTGAAGCGGCGCAGCGATGCGATCTTGCCTTCATGGATGACGATGCCGTCACGGATCAGGCGCAGCTGGCAATTGCTGGTGATCTTACCGTCCTGCACGTAGGAGCCGGCAACGATGACCTTCGGTGTGTGGATGACCTGACGGATCTCCGCATGGCCGAGGACCACTTCGCGGATGGTCGGCGAGAGCATGCCTGCCATCGCCGCCTTGACATCATCGATGCAGTCATAGATGACACGATAGAGACGGACATCGACGCCGTCCTTTTCCGCCATGGCACGTGCATTGGCATCCGGACGGACGTTAAAGCCGATGATGAGTGCATTGGATGCCGAAGCGAGCATGACATCGGATTCATTGATCGCACCGACGGCGGAGTGAACGATGGAGATGCGAACCTCTTCGCTCTTGATGGCCTGCAGGGACTGTACGAGCGCTTCGACGGAGCCCTGGACATCCGCTTTGATGATGACGTCGAGTTCCTTCATTTCGCCTTCCTTGATCTTTTCGAAGATGTTGTCAAGGGTGACCTTCTGAACGCTTCTCTGTTCCTCTTCCTTCGCACGGGATGCGCGGATCTCAGCGATATTTCTGGCCTTCTTTTCATCCATGACGAAGAAGTGGTCGCCGGCTTCCGGCACGCTGTCCATACCGAGGATCTCGACCGGGACAGACGGTTCCGCACTCTTCATCTTGCGGCCGTTTTCATTGTTCATCGCGCGGACGCGGCCCCAGCTCTTGCCGGCCAGGATGCCGTCACCGATATGGAGGGTACCGTTCTGGACAAGGACGCTCATGACCGGGCCTCTGCCTTTATCCAGCTGGGCTTCGACGACGACGCCGTATGCTTCGCGGTTCGGATTGGCCTTGAGCTCCTGCATTTCAGCAACGAGGAGAATGTTTTCCAAAAGATCATCGAGTCCGATCTTCTTCTTCGCGGAAATCGGGGTCATGATGACATCGCCGCCCCAGTCTTCAGCGAGCAGGCCTTCTTTGGCGAGCTCTTCCTTGATACGGTCTGGGTTGGCGCCCGGTTTATCGATCTTGTTGATCGCTACCATGATCGGTACACCGGCATTCTTCGCGTGATGGATCGCTTCGATGGTTTGCGGCATGACTCCGTCATCGGCTGCTACGATGAGGACAGCGATATCGGTCAGCTGCGCGCCGCGGGAACGCATCGCGGTAAAGGCTTCATGGCCCGGGGTATCGAGGAAGGTGATCTTGTGATTTTTATAACGGATCTGGTATGCACCGATGCGCTGGGTGATGCCGCCGGCTTCGTGGAGCGCGACATTCGTCTGGCGAAGGGCATCGAGCAGGGTGGTCTTGCCATGGTCGACGTGGCCCATGATGGTGACGACAGCCGGTCTTGGCTTCAGGAAGCGCGGATCATCCTCTGCAGGGATGTACTCGGTCGGATCCGCCGGAGCTTCTGCTTCGATCAGTGTGATGCCGAATTCTTCTGCCAGGATCTCGATGGTGTCGCGGTCCAGGTTCTGGTTGATGGTCGCCATGACGCCGTCCATCATGAGTGCTTTGATGATCTCGCTGACTTCACGTCCGAAAAGCTCAGCCAGCTCCTTGACGGTAACACTCGGCGGCAACTCGACTTCTGTCGGGTACGCAGCCACTTTCTTTTCATTCGTGTGTTTCTTCTTCTTGCTCTGGCTCAAAGAACGGGCCATGAGGGAACCGCCTTCCTTCTCTCTGCGGCTTCTTTCCCAGTCCTTCTTCGTCTTTTTCTTAGCCGGTTTTTCCGCTCTTCTGGTGACCGGCTTCTGCGCGGTCTCTTCTACCGGAGCCTTGGCAGCAGCCGCCGGGCGCTGCGGACGAGCCGGACGATCGGTCTTCGGGCGATCACCGTTTCTGTCATTCTTGAAACGGTCATTTCTTCCATTGCCGCCACTCTGTCCGTTTCTTCCTCCCTGCGGGCGGTCACCGGTGCGGCTGAAACGATCGTTTCTCTGACCGTCTCTTCCCTGAGAGCGGCTTCCCCCGTCACGGCGTTCGCCGTTTCTATCATTTCTGCCTTCACTTCTTCCATCGCGTCTCTGGCCGTCTCTTCTTCCGTCACGGCGCCCATCCTGACGGGATGCCTCTCTCGCCGGACGGGACGGGCGTTCTGCCGCTTTGGCCGGCTCTGCCTTCGGCGCTTCCTTCTGCGGAGCTTCTGCCTTCGGAGCCGGTTTCGAAGCCGGTTTCGGAGCTTCTGCCGGCGCTGCTTCTTCCGTGGAGTAGGAGGAGTAGGAGGACTGGCGGGCATTGCCCTTCTTGCCATTCGGCTGGCCTGCCTGATCAAAACGGACGGTACGCATCACCGGGCGCTTTGCCGCTTTCTTCTTTTCCGCAGCAACGTGACGCGCGAGGATGGACTTGCCATTGTCATCCACGCCGGAGAGACGGTTCGTCACATCGACATGACCGGCTTTCAAAATTTCAATGACCTCTTTATCTGTCTTGCCAAATTCCTTGGCAAGTTCATAAACTCTGTACTTCTTTTTCTGCATAAGCAGCCTCCCAAGTGTATGTCAATTTGATTCATGGTTTATTATCGCAGAAATGGGACTCCTATTCGTCGGCCGTTCTCTGGCGACGAGCGGCTCTAAGACCCATTTCCATCTGCCCCTGGCAGCTATCTTTCAGCCAGCGCCTTGTCGATCTTTTCAGCGATTGCGCGGCTGAAGCCTTTGTCTGTGATGAGCGCCGCTGTGCGCACCCCTTTGCCGAGGGCGCTGCCCAGCCTTTCCTTTTCTCCAAACAGTCTGTAGGAGATATGCGCTCTTTCTGCAGCATTTCTATACTCATCCTTTGTTCTTGGGGAGCTGTCTTCCGTGATAATGAGAAGGGCCCCTTTCGGAGCTTTCACATTTTTCAGCCCTTCTGCCACCTGTTCATTTCCCGAAAGCAGACGACCTGCCTTCATACAAAGGCCAAGCATGCGGTATACCGGCTCATCCATTCTCGATCTGTTCCTTCAGCGCATCGTACACATCCTTGGATACCGGACGCTTCAGGGATTTTTCCAGACCATGGGACTCGTAGGCCTTGGTGAAGCACTCGATATCATCGCACACGTAGACGCCGCGGCCGGATTTCTTGCCCGTGCGGTCGAGCTCGATGAGCCCCGACGGCAAAGCCACGATACGGAGCAGCTCCTTCTTCGGCTTCAGCTCCTTGCAGCCTACGCACATGCGCATGGGGATCTTTTTTACTTTCATTCCTTAGCTTCCTCCCCCATATCGCTTTCGATATCTCCCAAGATGTCATCATCGACATCGGCGCTGTCCGTTTCGCCAAAGCCTTCCTCATTCGCCTGCGTTTCGCTCTTGATATCGATCTTCCAGTTCGTCAGCTTGGCAGCCAGGCGGGCATTCTGGCCTGCTTTGCCGATGGCCAGCGACAGCTGGTAGTCCGGTACGATGACATAGGAGGATTTTTCTTCTTCCCATACGGAAACGGAAACAACCTTCGCCGGAGAGAGCGCATTCGCAATATAGATCGCCGGATCTTCGTCCCAGCGGACGATATCGATCTTTTCATCATGCAGCTCGTTCACGATATTCTGTACACGCTGCCCCTTCGGCCCGACGCACGCACCGACCGGATCGACAGCCGGATCCATCGCATATACGGCGATCTTGGAGCGGGAGCCCGCTTCACGGACGACACTCTTGATCTCCACGGTGCCGCTGTAAATTTCCGGTACCTCCAGCTCGAAAAGTCTCTTCAAGAGACCCGGATGGGTTCTCGAGAGGATGATTTCCGGTCCCTTCGTGGTCTTTCTGACTTCGAGGACATAGCACTTGATCTTATCATTCGGCTGGAATTCTTCGCCTTCGATCTGTTCTGCGAAAGGCAGGATCCCTTCTACGCGGCCGAGGTCGACAAAAATGGTGCGGGATTCATTCCATTTTACTACGCCGGTGATCACATCGCCTTCACGGCCGGAGAACTCGTCATAAATGGAGCCTCTCTCCGCTTCGCGCAGCTTCTGGATCATGACCTGTTTAGCGGCCTGCGCTGCGACACGGCCAAAATTCTTCGGTGTCACATCGATGCGGAGCATGTCGCCCGCTTCATAGCTGCGGTCGATCTTCTTTGCCTCTTCCACCGTGATCTCATTGATCGCATTTTCAGAGTCTTCATGGATTTCGTCCACGACGGTCTTCTCTTCATAAATTTTATATTCCCCGGTTTCACGGTTGAGAGAAACCGAAGCCTTGGCATTGCTGCCGCTTTCCTTTTTGTAAGCGGTCAAGAGCACCATTTCCAGTGCATCAAACACCATATTTCTATCAACTTTTTTGATCTTGACCAGGGCTTCTACTGCTTCCAATAATACCTTGCCGTCCACGATGAACTATTCCTCCTCGATTAAAACGAAAAATGAAGTCTTACCTGTGAAATTTTATCTCTATGCAATGCGATTTCCTTACCGTCTGCGAGTGTCAGCGCCAGATCGCCATCCTCGGTGAGCCCTTCCAGATGCGCAGTGAATGCTTTGACACCGCCTGCTTCTCCCAGAGGAGCAAACAGCTTCACATCCACATCGCTTCCCGCATAGCGGCGGAAATCCTTATCTTTCTTCAATACACGATCGAGCCCCGGAGAAGAGACTTCCAGCATGTAGTTGTCCGGAATGATATCCTTCTCATCCAGAATCTCGCCCGCCTTCTCACTGATGCTCTGGCAGTCTGCGAGATCCACGCCGCCTTCCTTGTCAATGAAAATACGAAGGATCCAATTCCTTTCACGGACATACTCGACATCGACAAGTTCGATGCCATCCGCATCCAGGATCGGTTCCAGCAAAGCTTCTACGGCTTCTTCGATTGCTTTATGTGCCATGATAAGCCTCCTTGCCTATTTGCAAACAGTAGGCAGTGAACCGGTTGCATGGGCTCTACAGATTTCATACGCTGCACATAGACCCGATCCCCAATCCCTGCCAACTTATTCCATATATAAGAAAAAGTGAGCCGCAGCTCACTCACCAGGAAATTCTATACACATAACTTGCGATACTATTATACCATACGTTGTAAAGGGAAAGCAATAAAAAAGGTTCAGGGTTCAGGGTTCAGGGTTCAGGGTTCAGGGTTGTGGTGGCAGCTTCGCTGCAATATATATTTGCGGCGGAGCCGCCACCACAAGTTTGAAAGCAGGTATGAGTGGCTAGGGATTAGGAGCCGCAAGTGACTGGTAGCTAGTGACTGGTGACTTAA
>CAVBQN010000113.1:1808-5816 GCA_963597545.1 Fusicatenibacter saccharivorans | reverse complement strand
TCTTAAAACATGCTTTTATTATAAATCATGTTTCATGCTTGTCAAGTGGCTTTCCTTACTTTTACGCCAAATGACAGGGAAAGATAGACATTTCGCATAAAGACCCGTCAGAAATGCTTTGTCCAGTCGATGAGATCGCCTTCAGATACGCCGCCGGAGAAGCGGGTGCCGGGGAACCATTCGCCGCTCTTGGCGGCTTCTTCGAGAAGCACGTCACTGTCCCCCAGATCGCTGGAATAGGACGTGCAGAAAGGAATGATCTGCTTTCCGGAAAAGTCATGTGTCTTTACGAAATGGTATACAATGTTCGGCGCTTCGCCCCACCAGATCGGATAGCCCAAGAAGACCGTCTGATAAGAGTCCCACGATGGAACATCGCCATCGATTTCCGGCAGGATGCTCCGATCCTTATGCTCGAGGCTGACGCGGCTTGTGTCATTTCTGTAGTCAAGGTCAGCCTCGCTATAGGGCTCTTTGGCCTTGATTTCCCAAAGGTCCGCCCCCTTCGTTTTTGCAATGATTTCCGAGGCGCGCTTTGTATTTCCTGTCGCCGAGAAATAGATGACGATGGCTTTGCCGTCTTTCTTCACCATAGGACTTTCGCCCGATGCGCCTGCTGCTTTCCCCTCGCGATGAGGCACCCCCGTGGTTTCCCCGCAGCCGGTTAACCCGCTCACTGCCAGAAACGCACATGAAAGAGCGATCGCTTTCTTCCACATCATGACCCTTCCTTTCCCTCTTCCTTTTTCTTTTGATAAATCTGGTAATCGATCTGATCGAGCTGCTGCTGCTTTTCGTGAATATCGTCCAGCAGACGGAAGCGTTCTTTTTTGAGCTCTTTGATTTTCATCTTTTCGAGCTCCTGATATGGCACATCCATGCTACCCTCGTACTTTCTTCTCCATCATAGAAATCCAGGCGTCCACATCCTTTTCCGGCGTGATCTGTTCGTCGCCTCCATCGGAGTCAAAGCGGACTTCTATCGTCCCGAGCACTTCGTCCGCATGGGTGAAACTCATAAGATGCTTGATGGCGCTCCCGGGCCAGCCGCCATGGGTGGTGAAGAAGAGCAGCTTCTTTCCTTTGAAATCATGCGTCGTCACAAAGGTGCGCATGGCCGGCGCCATGGTGTACCACCAGGTCGGCGTACCGAGGGCAATGACGTCATAGTCCTCGATGTCTTTCCTCATCGGACGAAGCGGCGGGCAATAGCCTTTCTGCACTTCCGTCTGTCCCACTTCGACCGTTTCCTCATAGGGACCGTACTTCTTGACCGTTTCGATACGTTCGATGTCAGCCCCTGTGGCTTTTCTCAGTGCTTCAGCAATCTTTTTCGTATTGCCATGGCTGTAGCTGTAGTAAACAATCAATGTCTTCATAGACGCCTCTTCAGCGAGACAGCGCGTCATATGCTGCCGCGCTTACTTCCTCGCACCACTCATTAGAAAGATCGGTCCCCGGGATTTCAAACGCCAGATGGCTGAACCAGCTGTCCTTTTTCGCCCCATGCCAGTGCTTCACATTTGCCGGAATTTCTACGATATCCCCTGCCTTGAGGCTCTGCGCCGGCTTTCCTTCTTCCTGGTACCAGCCTTCGCCATCGACACAGATGAGCACCTGTCCGCCGCCCGTCTTCGCATGGTGGATATGCCAGTGATTGCGACAGCCCGGCTCGAAGGTCACATTACAGATGGTGAGGGGAGCCCCCTGCTCTGAAAGGACTTTCAGATAGGAACAGCCGGTGAAATACGGCGCATACGCTGTATTCGCCTCGCCCTGTCCGAAGAAACCGCCGTGCTCTGCATCACTTCCTTCATATACTTCCATCGCCAGATGAAAGGCCGCCCAGGCATTCGGCCAGCCGGCATAGAAGGCGATGTGTGTCAGGAGCTCGGCCATTTCTTCCTTCGTCACGCCATTCTTCTTCGCCTCTTTCAAATGATAGGCGAGCGAGGCATCCGTCATCCCTTTCCCAATGAGCGCACTCACCGTCACGATGGAGCGGATCTTCAGCGGAAGTTTCCCCTCCCGGCTCCATACTTCGCCGAAAAGTACATCATCATTCAGCCCAGCGAATTTCGGTGCAAATGCACCCAGGATCGTGCGTCCTGCTGTTTGTTTGACCATCGTATTGTCCTTTCTTTTGTTATTAGTTATTAGTTGTTGACTGTGTGGTTCTGGAAATCATGATACAAATAGATTCTTCGACTCAGTCCCCACAGTTCTGGCTGCCATCATCCCTCATCCAACGTTTTCCTCCGCTCAGAATGACGGGATGCGCATTGTTATGGAAAAGCGACTAGTCCCCAGTCACTAGTGACCAGCCACCACCTTCGGAAATTCCCGATTGATGACTTCCGCCATCATGCGCTTCATATTCCAGTCGCCGTGAATGCCGTCCAGCGCGAGCCAGGTGGGAAGCTCTTCCATCTCTTCAAAGGGCGCAGCAGTATCGATATGGACCTCACCGCGTATGAAAGCATTCACCTCATCGAAAGATGCTTTCCAGCCCTCATAGGTCGGCTCATCAAAAGCCTTCTGGATGTTTTCGGGATTGATCGGAGGGAGCGTCATCAGGATGGGCGTGATACCATGCTCGCGGCACTTTCTCTGGATCTCCTTCAGGTCAGAGATCACATCCGCTGCCGGGACACCGGCGCGAAGACTGTTCGTCCCGCCCAAGATGAGAAGGTACTCCGGCGAAAAAGGAAGCACGTCCTTCTCGAAGCGCATGACCATAGCCTCACTCGTATCCCCGCTTTGGGAAAGATTGATCGTAGGAAAGTCCAGATACGACTCATAGCTGTAGGCGAGGTCAGCCGGTCCGAAGGAGAGGTGACCGCCGCCGTGAGAAATGCTGTCGCCATAGACAGCCACCTTCCAATGCTTCACCGGATTTTTGATCTCCTGCGGCAGGCTCCACTCACCCACGGGCTTCCCCGTGCTGTCCATTCCCCTGACGCGCCAGTAGTAGGTCCCCGTCCGCGGCGCATCATCATAGAGATCGGTGAGCTCTGTCTTGGCCGCATAGATGCGGTGAACGGATGGCGAGAAGCCATGGAGATTTTCCGGATACTTTGACGTGACTTCGATCTCATAGCGCGCGGCATTCGGATTTCCTGTGTAGGCATAGACCGGATACAGAAGGACGCTGCCATATCCCTTGCCATAGGGATCGTGCGGGATGGGCGCATTGCGCTCCATCTTGAAAAGTGCGCTCTCCACATCTGCCGGCTGCGAATAGGGGCCGATCGGATGCCCATCCAGATCGTACGCCCGCACGCGATAGAAAAGAGACTTCTCTGCCTGCCATTGTCTCATGTCCAGCATGAGGCTATTCGTGTATACATGGGTATTCCTGTAAATCGCATTGGCTATCGGAGTATCCGCTCGCAGGTCTTTGGGGATCTCTTTGAAAATCTCCACCTCGCTTCTGACGGCATTCAGATTCTGCGGCCAGGTAAGGCAGCCGTACGACCCTTTCTCCTCTTTGATCACCTGCGCGGCGCGGACTTCCTCACAGTGAAAATACAAGGATCCTGCGGTCATGATAAGTGGCAGCACCGCAAGCACAAGTCCTGCCGCAAGCCGCCTTTTCCATTGGATCACCATCGTTCATGCTCCTCCCTTCGTTTCTTCTGTCATTAGTATAGGCAGAATGTTGCTGCATAGCAAATACTTATGGATTATGAATTTGGATAGTGAAAAGGCATGAAAAAAGTTTAATGGGTTCAAGGTTCGGGGTTCAGGTTGATGGGTTCAATAGGTTCTGAGGGTTCAACCGGGTGGTGCGATGCATAAAAATAATAAACGCCGCGAATGATTTGAAAATATCGTAAGAGGGGTTTCCCTTTAGAGAAGTAATGCTATTAAGATAAGCGGCAGCACGTTCTTGGCTCCCCATCGGGGGAGCTGCCCGAAGGACTTGTGCAAGCGAACTGGATTTTTAGGAGCGAAGCGACGCGAAAATCCAGTGAGACGCCATTTCGAACGAAGTGAGATGAGGGG
>CAVBQN010000113.1:0-1798 GCA_963597545.1 Fusicatenibacter saccharivorans | reverse complement strand
TGCGATGCATAAAAATAATAAACGCCGCGAATGATTTGAAAATATCGTAAGAGGAGTTTCCCTTTACTATGAAAACCTCTCGAGAGTGAAAAATGGCGCAAAAAGCCCCCCTTCATAATCCTCTATTGAAAACTTATGAGAACTATGTGGCTGTCTGAATCGAAAGTGTGGCTTCTTTCAAATTCACTCCCAGCTTTGTCAATTTTTTCAAGTAGTAGTTTTTCTTCTTTTCTCTATTGAATTGATTGTAATAATCTTCTCCAAGATCTTTAAACTTTTCACCGGACTTGAGAATATGATAGATTGCAATAAGCATTGAATGAGCTACAGCCACACTAGCGCGGTTGGCGCCTCGCTTTGCTGCAATCTTTTGATACCGGGCTTTAAAAAATGAGTTCTTTTTGCGAGCAGCCACCTTCGCACTTTGTATCAGCGTACTCTTAAGTGTTGGATTTCCCTTCGTTGTTCTGCCGCTGCTTCTCTTGCCTGCGCTTTCATTATTTCCCGGTGCCAGTCCTGCCCAGCGAGCAAAATGCTTCGCAGTGGGAAACCTCGACATATCTAATCCGGTTTCAATGAGGATTGTTTCAGCGGTGCGGCGCGCAATACCTGGAATTTCATCCAGCTTGTCGAGAGCATCTTCATACTTTTCCATCTGCTTTCGGCAAAAGTCGTCCAAATCAGCGATACGTCTGCTCATATCGTCGATGTGATCCAATACCTTGATCAGAAGCTCTTTCTGAAGTTCAGACAGCAGGCCATCCAGAGCAGTTTCCAGTTCTTTCGATTTACCGGCCAGGCTTGTATGAACCAGTCCGGAAATTACATCTTCCGTCATAGGTTCATCATTGCGAAGCAGTCGATCCAGCAATCGTCTGGAGCTGTAACCAGTGACTTCTGAAACCACGCTAGTCAACTTGATGTTGCCACCTTCGAGCATTTTTTGAAGACGGTTAATTTCACGGGCACGCTCCCCTACGAGACTTTTTCTATATCTGGACAGTTCACGCAGCTCTCTCTGTTCACGGTCTGGGATAAAGCTGGGACGGAGCAGCCCATACTGAAGTAATTCAGCAATCCATTCTGCATCATTTACATCTGTTTTGCGACCAGGAACATTCTTCATGTGTCTTGCATTAACAACAATAATTTTCATGTCAGTGCCAGATAGCTCCAGAATGTTAAAGATTGGCTTCCAGTAAGAGCCAGTACTTTCCATTGCAACACTTTGGCAGTCATTCTCCACAAGCCACATAGTCAGCTTACGAAGTTCCGCACTTGTGGTGCCAAAAGACATATGGGTCTTCTTTTTGCCACTACGAAAGCAGGCCTCAATAGTCTTTTTGTGAATATCCAACCCACAGCAACGTTCGTACATTGTATCCATGATATACCTCCGGGTAAAAAGTACGACGGGTCTCCCATAGTAATCTTACTTTACTATGCATCCTTTACTGGGCATATGCCCTAGATAAAATGTGGTTCAATAAAGGAGACCAGAACAGTTTAGAGAGCGGGCTTAAGAGCCCAAAGGGGCACGAACTATGTCGTCGTCTCCACCCTAATGATAGCAGAAATCCGTTTTCGTTCACAGTGGTGCCGCAAGGCGTGATGGTTTAGAGAAGGGGCGCGCCAAAGGCGCAGGATGGATCCACGAAGCGGTGTGAAAGACTATGTGAGGTTATCCGTCTTCCACCTGTCATCCCGACCGAAGTGGAGGGATCCTTCTTGCAGACCGGTAAATCGTGAGCGAGGGAAAGGCGAAAAAGGAAGCACCAAGGTGTCGTTTGAGTGAGGG
>CAVBQN010000112.1:0-5822 GCA_963597545.1 Fusicatenibacter saccharivorans | reverse complement strand
ACGGAAATTATAACATTTCCACTCAAAGGGAGGCTTTCCTCTTTTATTGTTTCTGAAAAAAATTCCCTACCGAGTAAAATTTTACACTAAGGGGTTAGCCCGCGGAGCGGGGCGCCTTTTGATTCCGTTTGAAAGCAAGGGTGAGTAGCTAGGGATTAGGGATTAGGAATTAGGAGCAAGCGGTGATTGAAATAGCGCAGTTGGTACACTGACCATTCTGCAAGGAAGATCTCTCGGCTACGCTCGAGATGACGACGACGCGAAGCGCTATCAAAATTCTGCGGCGCTTCTATAGTTTTATGCGCCGCACCACCATTTCTCATTTCTAATTCAAACGAAGCTTTCACCCGCAATCCATGGACGGCACGCTCCGCGGGCTAACCCTGAACCTTGCACCCCGAACCCTGAACCCTTTATAATGAGTGAAACGGATGACCTAAAGGAGATAACTATTTTGGAGCTTGAACTGATCGTGACGGAGGCCCAGGCGGGGCGGATGGTGAAGGACGCGGTGAAGGCGCTGCATTTGTCCGGCGGATTGTGGAAGCGGATCAAATGGAATGGGCGCGTGACGGTGAATGGCGAGGAGGTGCACAATGCGCGCAGGAGAGTCGCCAAGGGCGATCGCATCGTGCTCACGTGGAGTGAGGAGAATGATATCGTCCCATCGGACATCCCGCTCTCCATCACGTATGAGGATGAGGCGCTCCTCATCGTGAACAAGGGGCCGGGCATGATCATCCATCCGACGGCGCGCGGCGCGCATGATACGCTGGTGAATGCGGTGGCAGGCTACTATGCGCAGCGGCGCATCGAGGCGGGCATCCATCCCATTTATCGTCTTGACCGCAATACGACGGGGCTCGTCGTGGTGGCTAAGTCAGCGAAGGGGCAGTATGACCTCTCCAAGAGCCATGACCAGATCTACCGTGAGTATCTGGCTCTCGTTTCCGGACATATGGATGAGAAGGCAGGGCGCATCGATCGCCCCATCGGACGCAGGGACGGTTCGATCGTGGAGTGGATGGTCAGGGAAGACGGTAAGCGTGCCATCACGGACTATGAGGTGCTGGGCGAGTATGAAGGGTATTCGCTTTTGAAGATCCATCTTCTGACGGGACGCACGCACCAGATCCGCGTGCATTTTGCGAGTCTCGGGCATCCGCTCTTAGGTGATGACCTTTACGGCGGGCCCCTCGGTCTCATGACGCGGCAGGCACTTCACGCCTATACCGTCCGCTTCGCTCATCCGGTGACGGGAAAGGAAATGAGATTCACCGCTCCCGTGCCGGAGGATATGAGGAAATGGATGGAGAAATAAAAGGGGCAGCAGGTTCTGTATGCTATAATAAGAAGAAATATCTTCCTTTTTATTCGCATCGAAAGGTGGCTTTGGGCTTATGAAATTTATTTCCGCAGACGGGATCCTTTACATGACATTCGACTGTTATCAGGGACAGGGGGTCGTAGCGGCTGTGTCATGCCGCACTGGCGGGGTGAGTGAGCCGCCATTTTCCTCTCTGAATATGGGCTTCCATACGGGCGACGATGCGGATGCAGTGCGTGAGAACCGCCGCCGCTATTTCGAGGCACTGGGGCTTTCCGCCTCGCGCCTTGTCTCGGGAAATCAGGTGCATGGCACCTACATCTACAAGGTGACGGAGAAGGATGCCGGACGCGGCGCACTCACGATGGAGACGGCGATCCCTGCCTGTGATGGCTTCATGACGGATGAGAAGGATATCCCGATCACGATGAATTATGCCGACTGCACGCCGCTCTTTTTCTACGATCCGGTGAAGCAGGCGATCGCGCTGTCTCATGGAGGCTGGAGGGGGACCGCCGGCAATATCGCTGCGCTCACGGTGGCGAAGATGGAGAAGAACTACGGCTCGAAGCGGGAGGATATCCTGTGTGCGATCGGTCCGGCGATCGGGCTGGAGTGCTTCGAGGTGGGCGAGGAAGTGGTAGAGGAATTCTATAAGCTCTTCAATGAGAAGGAGATCTCGCGTCTTTCGGTCAAAAAAGCCAATGGGAAGTACCTCTTCGATCTGCACAATGCGAACCGCCGCCTCCTCGAAAAGGCGGGCATACCGGCCGGCCATATCGAAGACTGCGGGCTCTGTACCTACTGTCACGAGGATCTCTTCTACTCGTATCGGAAATCCGGCGGAAAAACAGGCCGTCACATGGCGGTGATGGCGCTTGTTTGATCGGTGGAAGATAAAAAGCTCACGGCTTCTGTCGTGAGCTTTTTTATTGGGAGTGACTAGGGACTAGGGATTAGGAGACTGGGGGACTGGGAGACAGCAGGCTCTCTCGTATCGTCATTGAAAGCGTTGCCGAGAAATCTCTATCGCAGAATGCCCATTGCCGCATGTGAGGCAATGGGCATCGTCTTTCCTCGGTGCATACGTGCTGATTACCGTAGTGCAGTAGAGATTCCTCGGCTGCGCTCGGAATGACGATACGGGAAAGGCGGTGTTCTCGTATCGCCCCTGAACCCTGAACCCTGAACCCTGAACCCTTCAACCTTCATCCCATCGTATTCTTCCCGAAGACGGGGTGACTGCAGGGCCGAAGGCTTCGTTTTTCGATGAGGGAGAGGGCTTCCTGCATATCGACATCATGGCGTTCTTTTCCTGTCTCGTAGACGAGCATGGGAGAGGCGGCATCCAGCTCGCTGGCGGGAAGGTAGATGTATTCCTGCATGTGCGGGTCGCCGTAGATGAAGCCGGCGAGAAGTTTGCTTTCGGCAAGTCTATGCATGAGGCGCCTCCAGATCACAGATGAAGTATGGCTTGAAGTCCAGATAGTCCGAGCTCGTCAGGCGAAGCGGGACGCCCAGAAGGGAATCCGGCAGATTTTTGAAATTCGGCGCGCCGTGGATGTGGCCATAGAGGCAGAGGTCTGCGCCGCTTTCGGCGATGATCTCCATCATGTGCGAAGGCCGCCGCATTTCATCGAAGGGCGGGTAGTGCAGGATCGCGATGATCCGGTCTGCCTTCATCTGCTTTGCCAGGGCGAGCGAGCGCTCCATGCGCCCTTCTTCGCGCAGGATGATGGATTTGTCGGTGTCTTCTTTATATGTTTTTGCCGTCTCGGAGATCCATCCGCGCGTACCGGCGAGTGCTACATTTCCGACCTGAATGGCAGAGTTGTGAATAAATTCGAAGGCGCCATGCGTCATGGCGGTCATCTTCGTGACGGTGGACCACCAGAAGTCGTGGTTGCCGCGGACGATGATCTTACGTCCCGGGAGCGTGCCGAGCATGGTGAGGTCGGAGATGGCGCTCTCCATGCTCATTGCCCAGGAGAGGTCGCCAGCCATGATGACGGCATCGTCTTCGCGAATCGTCTCCTTCCATGCATTCACGATCTTTTCCCGGTGGTTCTTCCAGTTCTCTCCGAATATATCCATGGGCTTCGTTGGCGGATCTCCGGAGAGATGGAAATCACTGAAGGCATATAGTTTCATAGGGTAACCTCGTTTGGGAATGGGGGATTAGTGACTAGTGACTGGGAATTAAGAGACGCGAGTGAGTGGTGACTTGAATACTACTTTCGGGCATCGCCTCATATATATTCGCGGCGAAGCCGCCACCACAACCTTGAACCCTGAACCTTGAACCCACAACCTTTTTTATCCAAAATACTTTTCTGATTGCAACGTCTCGATGATCCGCTTCTTGCTCGTTTCGTCCATCACATTTGTGATGCGGTAGCCCATGTAGAGAGGGCTTGCTGTGAAGCGGGGGAAGATCTTGGCGTGGATCTGATTTTTCAGATGATAAAAGAAAATGTTGTAGCTCGAGCAGCGGATAGGGAAGTCGGAGAGGACGTAGCGCGCGAGGGTCTGTATGGTGTCAGCAAAGCCGTCACTTCCTCCCTCTTTCTTCAGTGTCACGTTCAGCTCGCCGACGCCGCTCAAGGGGTACTCTGCGAGCGAAGCGTAGCAGTCGTCATTTTCATAGAAGACCTCGCCCAGGAAATTCTCGCCCTGCAGATTGTCGCGGTAGTCGTACTCTTCAAGCCCGATGATCTGCGAGTGCGGGTGGCGCTGTGAGCCGCCGGAGGTGGGGCCGAAGTTGCGGAAGTAGATGACGGAGCGGAAACGCTTGTCACTTTCCATTTCCTTCCACTTGGCAAGGCCGAAGGCGATCACCTCGTGGAGCTTCTCGGGCGCATAGGTGCTGAGCTCGCCGTCGTGGTCGGCTGTCTCGACGATGACGGTGGGGACAGTCTTCTCAAAGACGGGATACTTGTTCATGAGCCAGATGATATCGTCTTTCCGGTCAAGAATGTGTGTGAGATCTTCAGGATGGCAGAAAGGGCAGACTTTTTGTGTGCCGGAATGAGGCTTCTCGCTGCCGATGGATATATTGAATGTGATAGGATTGGTCATGGTGTACACCTCATCTTTCCGATTCTTATTATAGCATAGAAGGGTTAGCCCGTTGGGCGTGCTGCCTCTTGATTGCGGATGAAAGCTTCGTTTGAATGAGAAATTAGAAATGAGAAATGCGAAATGGTGGTGCGGCGCAGAAAAAAGAAGCGCCGCAGAATTTTGATAGCGCTTCGCGCTGTCGGCACCAGAAGCGTTGGTGAGAGGTCTTTCTTGCAGAACGGTTAGCGCATCAATTGCACTATTTCAAACATCGCATGCTCCTAATCCCTAGCTACTAATCCCTAGTCCCTGTTCACCAGTCACTAGTCACGAATCCCTTTTCATAACATTTCACTTCTTTACTTGACAAAAGGATTTTTATAGGATAAGATATGTGCATACCGATACTTTACTGAGATAAAGAAATGAAGATTTCAAAATGGGAACAGGAGAGATGACCATGAAAATGAAAAAACTGATGATCGCTGGCGTACTGGCTCTGGGTGCTTGTGGAATGCTCGCAGGATGCGGCGGGGGAGACAAGGCGGCTTCGAGTGCGGCCAAGGCCGCATCCGGCAAGCCGGCGAAGATCGTAGCCGGTATGGATGATACCTTTGCTCCGATGGGCTTCCGTGATGACAGCGGCAAGATCGTCGGCTTTGATATCGATATGGCAGAAGCGGTATCCAAGGAAATCGGCGTGCCGATCGAATTCAAGCCGATCGACTGGGCTTCCAAGGAAACAGAACTGAATTCCGGCCGTATCGACTGCATCTGGAATGGCTTCACCATGACGCCGGAGCGTACCAAGAAGCTCGCCTTCACGAAGCCGTACATGGATAATATTCAGGTCTATGCGGTATTGAATGACAGCGCGATCAAGACGCCGGAAGATCTGAAGGGCAAGAAGATCTCCATTCAGGAAGCCTCCACCGCAGAAACGGCGCTGAACCGTGATGAAAACCTCAAGAAGTCTTTCTCTGAGATCAAAGCATACCCGGATCTCACGGCCTGCTTCATGGATCTCGAGTCCGGCCGCTGTGATGCCGTCCTCGCTGACTCTGTCCTTATCGAATACTATATGACGAAGAAACCGGGACAGTTCAAAGAACTCGAGGGTGTCGTTTCTAAGGATACCTTCTCCATCGGGATCAAGAAGGACAATCAGGCTCTCGTCG
The DNA here is from genome assembly GCA_963597545.1 of Fusicatenibacter saccharivorans. Classification (GTDB taxonomy): domain Bacteria; phylum Bacillota; class Negativicutes; order Veillonellales; family Dialisteraceae; genus Dialister; species Dialister saccharivorans_A. Next base: position 257 of record CAVBQN010000112.1, on the reverse strand, counting down.
ATCTCTTGAATGATGGCATCGCCAAGGTCGTAGCCAGCGGCGAAGCCAAGAAGATCTCTGAAAAATGGTTCGGCAAGGATGTCGTGCTGAAATAAGTTGAGATGATTTTTGAAAAGGGGCTGTGAAGAAATGAATCCTCATTTCTTCACAGTCCCTTTTTACTTTGCTTTCATTTGGTTCAGGGTTCAAGGTTCAAGGTTCATGGTTCAAGGTTCAGGGCTCTCGTGGCGGCTTCGCCGCCTTTTTTTAGAAGATGG
>CAVBQN010000111.1:0-5827 GCA_963597545.1 Fusicatenibacter saccharivorans | reverse complement strand
GGAAGGTGGCGAGCGGAGCGAGCCGGATAGGGTTCTAGCGGTATGAAAGAGAGCGGGGGGGATCGTCTCAAGTCGACGATATACGAGAGCATCCTATCCACCGCTACGCGGTCCCTCTTCCCCAATGGGGAAGGCAAAGAGGAGGCGGCTTCGCCGTCCAAAAAAGGAAGCCAACCCCGCCTCGCTGCGCTCGTCAGCCCCTTCCAAGGAAAGGGGCTTGCGTGGATACTCCCTCCTTCCTATGGAAGGAGGTGCCCCGAAGGGGTGGAGGTTGGATGGGGAAAGCAGGATGAAAGATCAGAGGGGAGATCGTTTCAGTTGCGCCGTTTGCGGCAGTACCCGAATACCGCACAGCGGCTTCTTTCCGGGCATTGTCCAAAGCGGGGGAAAGAGGGATTTGCCCGGCGCTTCGCATGGCCTTTGATTTCTCCTAAAATCCTTATAAAAGTCCTTGCAAAGGATCCCCCCTTATGCTACAATACTGAAAGCGCTGGGATGGCCCGGCTTTTTTAAGTGCGAATTTTCTACTTGCACAGACAGCGTGATTTGTGATATACTTATCAAGCATGTTAATTGGCCGTCGGCCGAAGAAAGATGGAATGAGGTGTAAATAATGCGTGAAGGAATTACTCTTGCATGCACAGAATGCAAGCGCCGCAATTATCGTACGAACAAGAACAAAAAGACCACTACCGAACGTGTAGAACTGATGAAATACTGCAAATGGTGCCATAAACACACCCTTCATAAAGAAACCAAATAATTTTTTCTGATTGAACTGGGGTGCGAGCATGGCCAAGGCGAAGCGTAAAACAACAGCTACTAGAACGGAAAAAGCACAGGAAGCAAGCAGCGCATGGAGCCGTTTCTTCAAGGAAACAAAGATGGAAATGAAAAAGGTCATCTGGCCGACAAAGAACCAGATGCTGAACTATACCATCGCGACCATCGTGTCTGTCATCCTCGTATCTTTCCTGATCGTGGCAGTAGACTTCGTATTCGCTGGTCTCTCCAAGTTATTAGTCACTGCGGTAGGCTGAGAGGAGGAGAGCTATGTCTGATATCGAAGCTGAAAACAAAAACTTAAAAGAAGAACAGAGCGAAGTCAGTGCACCGACCGAGATCGGCGCTCCGAGCGTTGGCTCCAAAGATATCCGCTGGTATGTCATCCATACCTACTCCGGCTATGAAAATAAAGTCAAGGATACCCTGACCCGCAAGGTTCATTCCATGGGCATGGATGATACGATCCTCGAGATCCTGCTCCCTCTTCAGGATGAAGAAGAAGAAAAAGATGGGAAGACAAGAGTGGTTGCTCACAAAGTGTTCCCCGGCTACCTTCTGATCAAGATGGAAGTCAATGACAGAAGCTGGTATGTCGTCAGAAATACCCCTGGCGTCACCGGATTCGTCGGGACGACCACGAAGCCAATCCCGCTTTCTGACGAAGAAGCAGACCGCATCATTCATGGCATGAATACAAAGAAAGCAGCAGCCGTCGACGTCAAAGCCGGCGATCGCGTCCGTATCACCAAGGGTGTATTCGAAGACCGCACTGCTGTCGTACTCGAAGTCGCTGAAGACAAGACCAAGATCAAGGCTGATATCAGCAATTTCGGAACCACCACTACGATTGAACTGGAAGCCGGTTCTTTTGAACCACTTCCGTGATTCAATATACAGTGGGACTGCCTCGAACTAGGCTCGTCCCACGGTGGGAGGGCCCGTTACAGCCCGTAAGTACCACATTCCAACAAGGACAAGGAGGTGTAACATTATGGCAAAGAAAATCTCTAAAGTTGTAAAACTGCAGGTCGCAGCTGGCAAAGCTACCCCAGCACCGCCAGTAGGCCCGGCCCTCGGCCAGGCAGGCGTCAACATCATGGCCTTCGTTAAAGATTTCAACGATCGTACTGCAAAGCAGGTAGGCCTGATCATCCCTGTAGAAATTACCGTTTTTGAAGATAGAAGCTTTACATTCATTTGTAAAACTCCACCGGCAGCTGTTCTTCTGAAGAAAGCAGCCGGACTCGAAAAGGCTTCTGGTGAACCGAACAAGAACAAAGTCGGCAAAGTCACCAAAGCACAGGTCAAGGAAATCGCTGAAACAAAGATGCCAGACCTGAACGCTAACACTGTAGAAGCAGCTGTGCGCCTGATCGAAGGCACAGCTCGTTCTATGGGCATCGAAGTTGTAGACTAAGACTGACCCATTCGTGGCAGGGTAGAACCCCAAAGACCACATAGGAGGAAACAATGGCAAAACTGACAAAGAAACAGAAAGCCGCAGCAGCCATCGTTGACAGTCATAAGCTCTATGACATCGACGAAGCTGTAAAGCTTGTGAAAGAAGCAGCATCCGCAAAGTTCGATGAAACTGTAGAAGTTGCTTTCAACCTGAATATCAACCCGAAATACGCTGATCAGCAGCTCCGCGGCGCTACCGTACTTCCTGCAGGCACCGGCAAATCCAAGAAAGTTCTCGTATTTGCTAAAGACCACAAAGAAGACGAAGCAAAAGCAGCAGGCGCTGACTACGTAGGCGGAAAAGAACTGGCCGACAAGATCATGCAGGGCTGGATGGACTTTGACGTCGTAGTAGCTACACCGGACATGATGGCTGTCGTAGGTCGTCTGGGCCGTGTACTCGGACCGAAAGGCCTCATGCCAAACCCGAAGGTTGGCACCGTCACCATGGATGTGACCAAGGCTGTCAACGAAATCAAAGGCGGCAAGGTACAGTATCGTACAGATAAAGCCGGCAACGTCCAGGTCATCATCGGCAAAGTATCCTTTGACGAAGACAAACTGAAACAGAACCTGCTCGCTATCTACAATACCATCCTCAAAGCTCGTCCTTCCACTGTAAAGGGCGTCTACATGAAGAGCCTCACCATCAGCTCCACCATGGGCCGCGGCATCCACCTCGACCTCACCAAAGTGGTAGCAGCAAAAGCATAATTTTACCTATTTACACTTAGCTTAAGACCGGCGGTAAGACATTTTAAAGGGCGTAGCCCGCCTCCCGAGGCTGAGTACTGCAAAGCCAGTACACGACCTCGCGGAATGCGAGGTCGTTTTAGCTAACGTGATAAATAATAAAATCCCATAGCAGAGGAGGTGTACTATGAGCGAAGAAAAGTATGAAGTTAGAATTCGTCCGGAAAAAGAAGCCATCGTTGCAGAAATGAAAGAAAAGCTGGCTTCCCAGGGCGTAGTTCTGGTATCCTTCAACAAACTGGACGTAAAGAATGCGACACTTCTCCGTCGTAAATTCCTTGCACACGGTGTTGAATACAAGGTTATCAAAAACACACTGACCCGCATCGCAGCTGACGAACTCGGTCTGGAAGGTCTTGACGATCTGCTCGCTGGCCCGAATGGTCTTGCAACCTGCAAAGACGATCCGGTCGCACCGGCAGCAGCTCTGAAAGAATTCTTCAAAGAAACCAAGAGCGAAGCTATCGTTGTCAAAGCTGGCGTCCTCGACGGCAAAGTCATCGACGCAAAAGCTGTTCAGGCACTGGCAGACCTGCCGTCCAAAGAACAGCTGCTGGGTATGGTCGCAGCGACCCTGCTGGCTCCGATCACCGGACTGGCACGTGCCCTCAACGGCAACATCCAGAACCTCGCATATGCTCTCGAAGCACTGCGTAAACAGAAAGAATCTGCGTAAGATCTACGCATAAAACTATTCCATGGAGGAAACAAAAATGACTAACGAAGAAATCCTTAATGCCATTGCAGAAATGTCTGTACTCGAACTGTCCGAACTCGTAAAAGCTATCGAAGATAAATTCGGCGTATCCGCAGCAGCTCCTGTAGCTGTAGCAGCGGCAGCAGCTCCGGCAGCAGCTGCTGAAGAAGAAAAATCTGAATTCGACGTTATCCTCAAAGACGTTGGCGCTCAGAAGATCCAGGTCATCAAAGCCGTTCGTGAAATCACCGGCCTCGGCCTGAAAGACGCTAAAGCACTCGTTGACGGCGCTCCGAAAGAAGTAAAGACCGGCGTTGCTAAAGCTGAAGCTGAAGAAATGAAGAAGAAACTCGAAGCAGCTGGCGCTACCGTAGAAATGAAATAATTGCGGCTAAGCTAAAAGCTCGAGAAGATCGGACTCCGTATGGGGTCCGATCTTTTTATTTCCTGAAAACAGCCCGTGAAAATGGGAATGCCTTCTGCGTCCAAGCCTTGCAATGAAAATGCGTGCATGAATGGGCGCGGGGCGTTACAATACATAGATAGGAAAGGTATGCGCAGATGGTTGGAGCGTTTCCTTCATTCCCTGAGATGTCAGAGGTGCTTTCGAAGGAGAAGATGTATGGATAAGCAAGGATTTTCGGTCAGTGAGGTCAATCAGTACCTGAAGCAGCTGCTGGAATCGCAGAGCGATCTGCATCATATTCCGGTGTTGGGAGAGGTATCGAATTTCAAGCGGTATGCATCGGGGCATTGCTATTTCACGCTGAAGGATGAGAAGTCGGCGCTGAAGTGCGTCATGTTCAAGAGCAGTGCGGCGCGCCTGTCCTTCACCCCTCGGAATGGGGAGAAGGTCGTGGCTCTCGGCTCGATCTCGGTCTATGAAAGGGACGGGGTGTACCAGCTCTATGTGACTGCGATGCGCCGGCAGGGGATCGGGGATCTGATGCAGGCGTATGAGGCGCTGAAGGAGAAGCTCACGAAGGAAGGGCTTTTTGATGAGTCTCGGAAGAAGGCGCTGCCTCGTCTGCCGCGGGCGATCGGGATCATCACGTCGCCTTCAGGGGCGGCGGTGCATGATATCATCACGGTATCGCGGCGGCGGAACAAGGGCGTGAAGCTCATCCTGTATCCGGCGTCCGTGCAGGGGGAGGAGGCTGCAGGGGAGATCGTGCATGCGATCGATTTCTTTCAGCGGAATCATCTGGCAGATCTTCTGATCGTGGGGCGCGGCGGCGGCTCGATCGAGGATCTGTGGGCTTTCAATGAGGAGCCGGTGGTGCGCGCCATCGCGGCATCGAAGATCCCGATCATCAGCGCTGTCGGGCATGAGACGGATTTCACATTATCGGACTTTGCGGCAGATGCGCGGGCGGCGACGCCTTCGCAGGCTGCGGAGTTTGCGGTCATCGATGTGGCGGCGTATAGAAATGGCATCGCCTTTTATTGGGACAAGGCGGCAAAGCTGCTGGAAAAAAAGATCCATGAGAACGCACAGCTGGCAGACAGTTTGCAGCAGGAGCTTGCGCAGGCGATGGAGGCGGAGCTGGATGCGAAGAAGCACAGGCTCTCGCTCATGGCGGCGAAGCTCTCGGCACTGAGCCCGCTGACGGTGCTTTCCCGCGGGTATACCATCACGACCAAAGCGGGGCATAGAGCCGTGCAATGCGTATCGGACGTATCAGCGGGAGACACGATCAGGACGACAGTGGCGGATGGGACGATCTCCTCCGTCGTATCAGGGATAGAAAAGGAAAGGGTGTAGGTCATGGAAACGGAGAAAATGTCATTCGAAGAGGGGCTGCAGAGCTTGAAGAATCAGGTCGCAATGCTGGAAAAGGGAAATCTTCCGCTGGATGAGTCACTGAAGGTTTTCCGCGATGCCGTCGACGTCGGACGTTTCTGCAATAAAAAGCTGGAGATGGCAGAGACGGAAGTGCAGAAGATCGTGGAGGATGCCAATGGCTTTACGCTCGAGGATTTCGAGGAGAAATAGAGAGTCTATGGGGATACATCTTTGTCCGGAGTGAGGAAAACACAAGGCTGCGATATGGGGATACCGCTATTCCCGAAACAAAGCCTTCCCCGCGTGGGGAAGGTGGCGAGCGGAGCGAGCCGGATAGGGTACTA
>CAVBQN010000110.1:0-5828 GCA_963597545.1 Fusicatenibacter saccharivorans | reverse complement strand
CCTTCGGCACTTCCCCCGAAGGGGGAAGCAAGACGTTACGTAGCTAACGATTTCTTTAACTTAATAGCATTACCACAATGGGGAAGGCTGCGATACGAGAATGCCGCTACCCCATGCTGTGATCCCTAATCCCTAGCTACCAGTCCCCAGTCCCTAGTCATCAGTCACTAAAATGACCACTTTTGCAGAATTTCGACCACTTTTGCAGCGAAAGGCACCGCAGGGGACAGATTTCCTGTAATGTAAAGACATAGAAAACTCCGACATCCGGCACGGAGAAAATGTTCATTGTTTTTCGCAAAGGGGGAAATCAATATGAACAACATCTACAAAGTCATCTGGTCCAAGGCAAAGAATTGCTATGTGGTAGCGTCTGAAATCGCTCGGTCTCATACTAAGTCGGCTTCCGGATCTGAAAAAATCGGGGGGGATACGAGACGCAAACTTCTAGCTTCTCTCATGGCGCTTTCTCTCCTCTGCGGGGGATTGGGCGTAGCGAGTGCCTCTCTTGAGGTCGTTGACCAAAGCGGTACGCCTGGTACTGTGACCATCTATACGAAGGATGAAGTAGATCATGCGCTTACTGCGAAGGGGGCAGCCACCGATGTTGCTAAGAATACAGCGGACATCGCTGCGAATAAAGATAACATCAACAAGCTGGAGACCAATAAACTGGATAAAGACGTTGCTAATTCCACATTCGCTACAAAAGACGCGCTGAATGATCTTACAACTACTGTGAATGGCAAAGCGGATGAATCCACAGTTGCAACAGCGCTTGACGGCAAGGCGAATAAGGCGGATACGCTTGCTGGATATGGCATTACCGATGCCTACACCAAGGGAGACGTAGACAACAAGCTCAATGAAAAAGCCGATGCAGCGAATGTGTTCACCAAAGATCAGACATATACGAGAGATCAAGTAAATACGAAATTGACTGATTACGCTAAAACAACGGATGTGAACACTGCATTAGCCGGAAAAGCCAATGTAGGAGATTCTTATACAAAAGCTGAAGCGGATGGAAAATTTGCGACTTCGACTGCATTGGATACGGCGAAGAATGAGCTGGATGGAAAGATCACTGCCAATACAGCGAAAATTACTGCGAATGAAACGGCTATTACTAATTTGAACAACAAGGCCGCAACCACAGACACAACCTTGACTAACCTTTCTGGTCGTATGACAACAGCAGAATCTGATATTGGTACTCTGAAAGCTGATGTATCAACAGCGAAGTCTGATATTGGTACCCTGAAAGCCGATATGACAACAGCGAAGTCCGATATTGGTACTTTGAAAGCCGATGTATCGACAGCGAAGTCTGATATCAATAGTCTGAAAATGAAAGATACGGAATTGACTGGAAAGATTGAAGCGGAGATCGCTAATCGCATTACATCCGATACGGCGCTGGATAATAAGATCGACGCGGAGATTGCTAATCGCATTACATCCGATACAGCACTGGATAATAAGATTGACGCGGAGATTGCTAATCGCATTACATCTGATACGGCGCTGGATAACAAGATCGACACGGAAATTCAGGATCGTAAAGATGCCATCAAAGCCACCAATGATCGGACCGGCGGTATTGCTCGAAATTTAGAGGGAACGCAGACCACCATCGAAGGCATTGTCAAAGTAGATAACCAGGGCAATGTCAAAGATGTGAAGAATCTGGGCGCTGAAACGATCACGACCACAGGGAATGCTGCCATCGGCGGCGCACTCGGTGTCACCGGCGAGACTACACTGGATGGCGCACTGACGGCGAAAGGCGAGGCGACATTTAAAGATAAAGTCTCCGTAGAGAAAGACCTGACGGTCAATGGCAAGCTCAATGTAGGCGAGATCTACTTGGAAAATAATAAGCTGGAAGTAACCGGTAAAAAGCATGATAGTGCTACCTCCATCACAGCGGATGGGATTTCGAATCTGGCTAAAGTGACAGAGCACGGCCATACCACCGAGAGCCAGTTCACCCACAATGAAAAAGGGACTATCAATTATGCCAAAGACGGGGACAGCACGGACTGGACAGAAACCCGTTCGGATGTGACAGCAGATGGTGTCAAGACCGAAGCCAAAGATTCGAAGGGAAATCGCACCAATACGAGCCAGACCGCCAGCGAAAACAAGACCTATCTGGAAGATAAAGATAGTAAGAATACCAATAGTACCATCGATACGGCAAAGGGATATGATAAAACCATCAAGGGTGAAAACGGTCAGACCTCGACAAAGCAGGATGAGCTCGATATCACCAATACCGCTGAACAAGGCACCATCAAAAACGATGCAAAGGATATCGTGAACAATGCCACCGGCAATATGACGAATACCGTAGGCGCCGATCTCACGACCACCGTCGGTGGTAATGAGCTGCACGAAGTCACTGGCACCAAGACCGAGAATGTGACTGGCAAGGTGACGGAGAACTACAAAGCTGGTCAGGAAACAAATGTGACAGGAGATCAGGATATTCACGTCACTGGCAAGCAGACTAACAAGATCGATGGGAATCAAGAAAACACCATCGGCGGAAACCAGACCACGACCGTAACCGGCGACATTTCGAACACGGCAAAGAACATCACCAACGAAGCGACAACGAAGCTGACCGACAAGGTGGGCGCGAATACCCGCGTACTCGATGGTGAAGGCATCACCGACACGGTAGGCGGCTCGACCTTCAAACAGCGCATCGATGCCATCATGGGCAACGTAAAGACCGCGGATGGCGAATCCGAAGTGACACAGAAGGGTGATGAGATCAACTCTGTCGTCGGCAAAGGAGAAGCCACCAATTCCCGTGTGACCCAGAAGAAAGGCAGCATTGAGGCAGCGGTGACCGATGGTATCAATACCAATGATTCCTATGATGTGGCCAATGCATCGGCTAAGGTGCTGAGCGGCGGCACTAAAGTGAATAAGCTGCAGGACAACCTGGATTCTTCCGAAAAGACGATCACCGATGGCACCTATACGACCTCCAAGGTACAGACTGCGCTTGATATCATCAATACCGCGGCGGATGGCACTATCACAAACGATGCAAAGAATATCGTGAACAATGCTACTGGCGACATGACCAATACCGTAGGCGGCAAGCTGACTACCACAGTAACTGGAGCAACGGAAGAAAACTACAATGGTGGACTGACGACCAAAGTGACTGGCGAAGAAAAACATACCGTTACTGGAAAACAGACCAATACCGTGGAAGGCGGTCAGGAAAATATCATTTCCGGTGGTCAGATTAACAAGATCACTGGCGATCAGACCACTACTATTACAGGTAACAAGAAAGAAACGGTAACGGAAAATGTGACCGAAGACTACAAGAAGGATCTCACTACCACGGTAGGTGGCAATGAAATCCATGATGTGAAGGGCACTAAGACGGAAACCGTAGAAGGTAAAGTGACCGAAAACTTCAAAAACGGGCAGGAAACCAATGTGACTGGTGACCAGACTACCAATGTAAGTGGTACCCAGACTACCACGGCTACGGATATCAATCGCAATGCTTCCAGCGGTATGATCGATACCATTGATAATGACTATGGTACTAATACGGAAACCAAGGTAGCAGGAAAGACCACTACTGATGTCAGCATCAAAGGAACAGGAGAAGAAGGAAAGTACATCAGAGGTGCTAATGAATCCAGAGATTACCTCATCAAAGGTACTTTGAAGAATTCGGAAACCAAGACGGTTGAAAAGACTTCCACGGAAATCACGGATGGCAATGGAAAAACTTCGGCTACTATCCAGGATAAAACACAGATTTCTGGCTCGGTAACCAATGGAACCAGCAGTGCTGTATCCAATGTGAAGGCAGACTCCATCGATACGGCAGTAATAGAAGGCACCAATACATCACTTATTAGCCAGAAGAAGGACAGCATCACTTCTGCTGTAGGTAATGGCACGACCTCTACTGTCATTCAGCAGGGGGATAAAGATATTACTATCGCTTCCAATGGTGGCACAGTAGGCATCGTAGGTAAAGATATCATTAACAATGCTACCAACGAAATCACCAATACGGCTGGAACTAAGATCACCGATAAGGTAGGAAATAATACCCGTGTCATCGATCAGACTTCTATCACAGACACCGTAGGTACAGCGAGCCGCAAGATCGAAGATGGTAAGATCACCGACACCGCAGGCGACTCTACGGTCACTACGGAGAATGGCAAAGGGACCACGTTCAGCAAGACAGGCTCTACGGCTTATCGCGAAGGCGGCCCGACGGATACGAACATTTCCGGTAATACCATCACCACCGGCAAGGTCACCATGGACTATGCGGAAGTGATGAAGGATCTGGGCGTCAACGGCAATGCGAAGGTGGATCAGAATCTGGAAGTGGGCGGCACCTCGACGCTCAAAGGCGATGTGACTATGGAAAGCAATGCGACTGTGAAGAAGGACCTCACCGTCGAAGGCACCACCACCACCAAGACCCTGCATGTGACAGAAAATGCGACAGTGGGCGGAACGCTCGATGTCGCAAAGAAAGCGACCTTCCAGGATGCTGTCGATATCGCGAAAGACCTCTCCGTCGGTGGCAATGCGACCATCAAAGGCGATGTGACTGCGAAATCCTACAAAGTGGGAGACAAGACCTACATCAGCGCAGCCGGCATCAATGCGAATAACCAGAAGATCACGAATGTGGCTGACGGCAGCATTTCCGAGGGCAGCAAAGATGCAGTGAATGGCGGACAGCTCTACACAGTGAAGAATGATCTCGAAGGCAAGGTCAATAAGGTCGGTGCGAATGCAGCCGCTATGGCGAACCTGCATCCGATGGAATTCGATCCGGACTCCAAGTGGAACATCGCCGCTGCGATCGGCAACTACGGCAGCGAGACCGCAGCAGCGCTCGGCGCCTTCTACCGCCCGAACGATGATGTGATGGTGAACCTCTCCACCGCATTCGGCACCGGTGAGAACATGGTAGGCGGCGGCGTATCCGTTCGCCTCGGTCAGGGCGGCAATAAGCTCTCCCGTGAGGAGTCGAACCAGCTGAAAGCGCAGGTGGCAGACCTCACTGCCCGCATGGATGCTCTCCTCTCCGTCCTGAATCCGAACATGTCGAAGGATTTCCCGGATGTACCGGAAAACCACTGGGCGTATGAAGCCGTTTCCCGCCTCGCAGGCAATGACATCGTCCAGGGCTACCCGGATGGCGAATTCCACGGTGAGCGCACCATGACCCGCTATGAAATGGCAGAGATCATCTACAATGCACTCTCTCGCGGCGCAGAAGCTGAAAAAGAGCTGGTAGAGGAATTCAAGCCGGAACTGCAGGCGATGGCCGCTTCGGAAAAAGCCACAGCAGAAAGAGCTGAAGGCTAAGGCAAGCGGAAACAGATACAGAAGGTCAAGTGAGATCACGGGCTCCGGCTGATGCAGCCGGCCGGAGCACCCTCTCACTACGAACCTTCCGCAGAAGGGCAGAGCCCTGCATCTATATTGTTGTCAACAGGGGTCCCCTTTACCTCCTGCCGGATGACATGGAATTGCCCCTGTTGAAATATATAAGCCGCCCTGCGGCGCTATGCAAGTAGCGCCGCAGGGCGGCTTTATTGTGCGTATGGGGATGGCGGTATTTCCGAAACAAAGCCTTCCCTGCGTGGGGAAGGCTTTTAAGTTAAGCGGAAGAACGTTCTTGGCTCCCCATCGGGGGAGTTGCCCGAAGGGCTTGTGCAAGCGAACTGGATTTTTAGGAGTGAAGCGACGCGAAAATCCAGTGAGACGCCATTTCGAGCGAAGTGAGATGAGGGGGCAGCACTACGGTA